>JBBQMA010000045.1:0-10172 GCA_038328415.1 Chitinophagales bacterium
AATGAATAAAGGCATTTTATGCTCCCTAAAAGTTGCATTTATGACTTGAATCTAAGTATACCAATCTTGAAAGCTAATCACAACACACACTTACGATAATAAAAAGAAGGAACAACTGTGATTATTTGCAAATATACCAATCTTGAAAGCTAATCACAACGCCTGACCTTAGTCAATTATTGATCTTTTCTGCTGTAATGAATCATTTAAAATTCATCTTGATTGAGATCCGATGCACGTTATTGAATGCAAATTAAACAGGGATAGTACGCTCAAAAGCGTACGCGGTGCCTTCTGCACCAAACGACCAACTACGATCATTCATTCCAAAAACTAGCATAACAAAACACCCGCCATATCCTTTAAGATACAACGGGCGTTTATCACCTTTTCAAAGAAGACCTCTATTTGAAATTGGTTGTCAATCAGGAGAAGAGATCATTCAATGCCTTCTTCATCCGGTCAAAGGATTCACCTACTTCCTTTTTAAACTGATCGACCTTCTGATCATCGGGTATCCTCTCCTTTAGGTCATGTTGAAAATCAAGAATTCGCTTTTTGAGTATATCCATCCGATCTGTTGAAGCACTGGCCTTTTCGTCCATAAATTCCTGAACTTTCGGATCCTTTTTAGGAACTTGACGGAATCGCTCAATCATTCCGGACAAGACATCACCAAAATCATCGCGCGTTTCCTTTACTTCATGCAGAAGGTCCTGGATTCGTTGTTTGATTTCCGGCTGTTGCTTTTGCCATACGTTTTCCATGTCTTGTTCCACCTTATCCATCGATTCGTCCAATGACGTGAACTGATGACTCATCCGATCCCACATATCCCGAACTTCCTTTCGGCTCTCCATGACCTTACTTTTTTCTTCATTGAAGAAAGTCCGAAATTCCTTCATTTCATGCATCCATAAATCCTGAAAATCCTTGCGGCCCAAGTTCATCTTGACCTCAAGTTTATCAAAGAATGCTTGCATCTTTTCCATCCTGTTGGGTTGATGGGTGACAGGAGGTTCTTTTGTGTGTGTGTTCATGATACGCTTGTTTTAATTCATCCGAAATGTCGGCACATTACCCATGAAATGAAATGACCAGCGTCATAGATTCGAATGACCTGCATTGGTAAGGCGCCCTGGATTCCCTGACCTTTGATTAGGCTACAATCCCAATTCGCCCCCTTCCCCTTCCTTTTCTACTGGGAACTAGATCGAAAATTACACCCCGAAGGGGCCGCTGGAATTAAAATTTGATTAGATTTGATGGCCCTGCTTGCGGTTGAATTGGAATCAATGGATTTTTTACTCATCCATTAAAAGGTACAAGCGATAACGGGGTATAAGCACTAACACCGCGCTCTTTAAGGGCCCTGAGTAGTCCGGGAAGTGTACAATGTCCTATCAATTATCCGCTATAAGCAATTTAATGCTGCTTTCGAGCTTCTAGAGGACATCTATTTACTAGATGCAAAAAAAAATCAAGACAAACCTGGAACATAATCCAAAAAAAAATGCACATTACCGATCCAACACCACATCCCAAACGCTAACTGACAATATTTCAATATTTTGTGTACTTTTTCACCCACCCTTGAAAACTACGTGAAGCTGACAACTTTCTAGACTTAGAATGTGTTATCACAGGATTGATTCTGTTTATGGATGCCCTAAAAAACCAGGAGCAGTCCATTACTTACAAATGAAAAGTATTTTTCAATTAGTTCAATGATACAAAATTTAAACATGAATATTCACCCGAAACTAGAAAAATTAGGAAGCGAAAAAAACACGCCTTGTGTTACGATTTCTCTAAACACGCATAGAACGCATCCAGATAATGCTAAGGATAGTGTACTTTTAAAAAAATTACTGGAAGAAGCCGAAACAAGAGTTATTGCGGAGTTTGGCAAACGTCCGGTATCAAACCTGCTAAGTCATCTAGGAGCTGTTGAAAAGATGATTGATCCAAATTACAATCTGGACAGTCTTCATCTATTCCTATCAAATGACACGATGGAAGTCATAAAATCCGCATGGCCAGTGAACGCCAATAGCGTCCAAATATCCGAATCTTTTGCAATTCGACCACTCATTGAAATATACAATCGGAATGAGGAATACCTGATTCTCGCATTATCGCAAGGAGGCACACAATTATATGAAGCTTTAAATGACCAAATCACTAAGGAAATTAATAACGATGATTTTCCCATTTCCCAAAACAAACATTATAATACCTTTCCTGACAAGGGAAGCGACCCAAAACACTTGGATAATCTGGTACGGGAATATCTAAATGGAGTAGATAAGGCGGTTGTACGTGTATTCAACCAAACGGGCCTTCACTGTATCGTGATTTGCACAGATGATAACTACAGCCGCTTGATGCAGGTAGCAGATAGACCAGGGATTTATCACGGGTATGCCAAAATTAATTATAACGATACGGCCACCCATCATCTTGCTAAACAGGGATGGGAGCTGATCAGTAAACTACAACAAGAACGAAGGAGTGATGCCATCCATGAAATGAATGAAGCCATTGCACATGACACTGTCCTAACTGATTTGCAGGAAATCTATCAGGCAGCTTTGGATGGACGTGGTGAGCTACTTATCGTACATCAGGATTTTATTCTACCGGTGGTCATGACTAGTGACAGAACATTCGACCGCGCTACAGATCCTACCCAACCAGGAGTAATTGCTGATATGACTAGCAATATTGCATGGCTCGTGCTATCCCAAAAAGGCAGAGTTATATTTACAGCTCAGGATGCCATCAAGGAACTAGGGCCAATCGTATTAAAAACAAGATATTGAAATTCGAAATTATTGTCTAATACATTCGTGTTGAACGTTGACAATAATTATTCAAATCTACTCCACAAACAAAGCCGGACATATCTGCTGAATATGGTGCAAGCAATATCTTGTTGATGATTGCGACTGACCTTTTTCCTCTATTCATTAAGAACAAGCCAGGTATCCTTCCAAAACATCAACACCTATGAATAAAACCATGAAATTGGAAGATATTGAGAACGTAGAACTTAGCTTTTTAACACTGGACAATTATCAGGAATTAAAATCGGCTATGGTTTCCTCCTACCGAAATCTTGAGAATGCCTATTGGAAAGAACATCAAATAAAAGCGCTAATAAACAAATTCAAGGAAGGGCAGGTCGTTATTAAAATAAACGGCCAGATAGCAGGTTGTGCACTATCCATCATTGTGGACTCTGACAAATTTTCCAACAACCATACTTACCGGGAAATCACTGGCAATTATACCTTCAATACACATGCACCAGAAGGAAACGTCCTTTATGGTATCGATGTATTCATCAAACCCGAGTTTCGTGGACTTCGCCTGGCACGGCGGCTCTATGACTATCGCAAGGAACTCTGTGAGAAATTAAACCTTGAACGCATCGTCTTTGGTGGCCGCATTCCCAACTACCACACCTATGCTTCCGAATATTCTGCCAAGGAATATATTGACAAAGTAAAACGCAATGAACTCCACGATGAGGTATTAAGCTTTCAAATTTCAAATGATTTCCACCCAACGCGTGTATTAAAAGGTTACCTGGAAGGTGATGTCGCATCCAATGAATTTGCGGTATTACTGGAATGGAACAATATTTATTATGAAGAAAAAACACAAACCCCCGGGACGATAAAAAAAGTAGTACGCCTTGGACTTATCCAATGGCAAATGCGCCCTTACAAGGGCCTTGATGACCTAATGCAGCAAGCAGAATACTTTATCGATGCAGTCTCTGGGTACCGGTCTGATTTCGCGCTTTTTCCGGAATTCTTTAATGCGCCACTCATGGAGGATTACAACCACCTTTCAGAGCCTGATGCGATCAGAGAATTGTCAAAATATACCGATAATATTACGCGAAAATTCTCTGAACTTTCCATTTCCTATAATATAAATATTATTACAGGAAGCATGCCTGAATTAAAAGACGGTAAACTCTATAATGTAGGCTACTTGTGCCGACGTGATGGGACTGTAGAACGGTATGAGAAATTGCATGTCACACCGGATGAAGTGAAAATATGGGGCATGGTCGGCGGTTCAGAATTAAAGACATTTGATACGGATTGTGGTAAAATTGGCATACTCATTTGTTATGATACTGAATTTCCTGAACTGAGCCGAATTCTGGCTGATGAGGGGATGGATATCCTGTTTGTGCCATTCCTTACGGATACGCAAAACGGGTACTCCAGAGTAAGGTATTGTGCGCAGGCAAGAGCAATAGAAAATGAATGCTACGTAGCCATTGCCGGTAGTGTGGGCAACCTGCCTAAAGTACATAACATGGACATCCAATTTGCGCAGTCGATGGTCTTCACGCCCTGTGACTTTGCATTTCCTTCCAATGGCATTAAGGCCGAGGCTACACCAAATACAGAGATGATTTTAATCTCCGATGTAGATATTCACATGCTCCGGGAGCTGCACCAATTTGGAAGTGTCCGGAATCTTAAGGACCGGAGAACAGATCTTTACAACCTGACGAAAATAACACCTTAAAGAATGGAGTGAATGCGAGTTGCCTTCGTGATCCTTGTCATTTGTTTGCACATAGTCACACAGGAATCTTTTTTATTCGAAAATGCCTTAAATCTAATCCCTTTCCAAATGATAGATATCATGCATCCGAATGACAAACATCCGATCTAGTAAAACCCATGTTGACCAAATTTGCATGATTAGAAATCCAACTAATCCCCGTCGCTCAATATCTGATGAACAGCACATTCAGGTCATATTATCAAGGCACCCTCACCAACTAGTGGGCTAATGGATCGAGTATATCGGATTCCAGAAGTTTGTCCTACTCATTCTATGCCATCCTCGTCTCGGCCCCGGTTTACATGGCCATCTGCCTTTTTATTATCATTGAAAAAGGCCAGGCCTTCAATCCTTTTGTGAACATATCTTCAAGCAGATATTTCAGGTACAATGCCTTCTTTTGCGCTCCCAGCATAATATTGGTTTGGACTATATCAACAAGTCTGGCATATGCCCTCACCTGGTACATGTCACCCACTAGACAATTAAAAATATTTGAAGCGTGTACAGACTGTTGGGATATTAAGATATCAACTTTTTACTTCATTTTTAACCGTTGAGACTATGAGACTCCTTTTTGTAATATTCACGTTAATTCATGCTGCCATCCACTTAATGGGCTTTTTAAAAGCCTGGGATATTGCAGCTATAAAACAACTAACGCTGCCCATATCAAAAACTGTCGGAATTTTGTGGCTATCTACATTTATCTTATTCAGCATAACCTTTATCCTGTTTAGTGTAAAAATTAACTATTGGTGGCTTTTGGGGTTTATATCCGTTGTCCTCTCTCAGCTACTCATTGTGGCCTTATGGCAGGATGCTCGATTTGGAACAATCGCCAATAGCGTCATTCTAATGGTGTGCCTAATTGGATTCTCCACGTGGCGGTATTATCATGCTTTTCAAAACGATGTTTCGGCCATGCTCCATAAATCATCGATGGCGTCAACAGATTTAGTTTCTGAAGAAAATATAAGCCACCTTCCTGAACCTGTTAAAAAATACCTGAGATACACAGGCGCTATAGGCAAGCCTAAAGTGACAAATTTCAAAATTAATTTCTCTGGAAAAATAAGGAAAAACGAACTATCCGAATGGATGCCCTTTGCCTCTGAGCAATATAATTTCATCGCACAACCTACAAGGTTGTTCTTTATGAACGCCATTATGAAGCATCTCCCCGTAGCAGGTTATCATGCCTACAATGATGGAGAAGCAACCATGGATATCCGGTTGCTTTCCCTTTTCCGGGTCCAATATCAGGCGGGATCAGAAATGAATATTGCCGAGACTGTGACCTTTTTTAATGATATGTGTTGCATGGCTCCACCAACGCTTATTGATCAGCGCATCCAATGGCTGGAAGTGGAGGGCAACAAAGTGAAGGCTTCATTTACCCATAAGGAGATCACCATCTACGCGTGGCTCTATTTTAACGATAAAGGAGAACTCATTAATTTTACTTCCAATGACCGCTATGCCGCGGACGCTAAAGAGAAGCTTCCCTGGTCAACCCCTTTAAGTAACTACACCGAAATAAATGGCTTCAAACTGCCGGCAAATGCAGAAGCTATTTATAGCTACCCGGAAGGTGACCTCACCTATGGCACCTTCCAACTGCAGGACGTGCAGTATAATGTAAAATAGCTACCATGGAATTAAAATAGCTCTTAACTGCATTTGCAGCTTTGCGCCTCCTACTGATTGGCCAAGAAACCATTTGTGGCGGATGGTCACTAATGAGATATCCCGATGGATCAGCTATTCTATTGCCAATAGTATTGTGTTACTGCTATTTTGTCGGTTAAGTCGCTGGGATTTTTTCTCAGATCAAAAAAGAAATGCTGCACATAGCCGCAGCTATGTAAAGGATTTATTTTGAAGATATGAGGAAAAAGAACAAGGCTTGGGCTGGCTAAAATAGTGTTGACTTGACATTCAATAAAGGATTTATTTTGAAGATATGAGGAAAAAGAACAAGACTTGGGCTGGCTAAAATAGTGTTTTCACAACACTAGCCTATTGGGAAGGCACTCCATTCAATGATTACTTTATACCTGGCCTTGTCCTCTTCTGTATCAATGGTCTATTCAGTTGTTTGTACTTGGAAGCATAGTCCTAAAGTCACGCTACTTCCCTATGCTCATTCTTGCACACGTTGTACTACTGGTTGGATGAATCATCATTCAAATTGGGTTAATTCAGGAATTTTTCTTCTTACACTATATTTTTATCGCTATTTGAGTGGCCCTCCTAGCTATAGGCTGTTGGTTTCTGCACTCAGAGAAGACGAACCCTTTCCAATATCCGTTTACTCTCCTTCTTAAAGACAGAATCCCAAACCCTATTTCATTCAGCAGTGGACCAGACGGTTCAGGATGTAGCCTTGGATCGCAGGGGTTGTGCAAGGGGGTGGCCGGGTTGTGCAGGGATCGCAGGGGATCGCAGGGGGTGACGGGGATGCCGGGTCCAAAATAAATTAAAAAAAGCAACCTATTCCTTTTTAAGTTGATTTATCAGTAGAATATAAATCTAGAAAATTTCCAACATGTGAATTATACAACTCCCTTATAAAAATATATAATAATCGACAGACTTAACGACCTAATTTTGTTATGCCTAAGATCAAAATGGAAGAATATTCCATTTGATAGCTAAATATTTACTTTGAGTCACTTGCATACCTGCCCCATCAATCCGATTTGTCTATTATTCTTGAAAAGTTCAATCGACTAAAGGAATAAACTTTACTGTGATCAAAGAATAAACTATCGGACTTTAATTGTCAAATAAAAAAACAACATGTTCGCAAAAACAAATATCGTTATCACGATAGTGATATCCGTAGCCAATCTATTACCTCTACTGGCACAACCTGTGTATTTATCCTCCGCCTCACAGGTAGGCAACGCCTCACAGGCTACTGTACCTAAGCCTGCAGGAACAGCAGGAGGCGACTTGCTGGTTGTAGGTCTGATGATCGAAAAAGGAAGTGATGAAACAGTGACACCACCATCCGGCTGGACGTTAATTAGACGAACAAATAATATCACCCAGATTGGCATGGCCACCTACTTTAAAATAATGGGCACTAATGAACCTGTTTCTTATGCTTTCGGACTCGCAAATGGATCCAAATGGGCCATCGGCTGCTCGCGGATAAGCAATGTAAATCCTTCCAATCCTATATTTATATCAAATGGCACTGACGGTAAAGGGAAAAATGTCACTGCCCCAACGATATCAACTGCAGGTGGCAAAAAACTGGTTATTTGTTTTTACACAAATAATAAAAAGTCAACGTTCACACCAGATCCTTCCACAATGGAACGATATGATCATCCTTACGACTTAGGAGGCACCCCTGCAAATATGATGGCAACTTTCGAACAGCTTTCCGATGGCAACACAGGAAATAAGATTGCAATTTCTGCATCAAGTGGCGAATGGGTGGGCATGCAAATTGCCATTAATGAAGCCAGTCCATTACCCATCGAATTAACCTATTTCTACGCTCAGCCCACAACAGACTTTGACGTAAACATAGAATGGGCCACAGCCACAGAATTAAATAATGCCTTCTTCACCATAGAGCGATCTGCAGATACTAAGAATTGGGAAGGCATTCGTGATATGGATGGAGCTCACCATTCAACAAATACAATTTATTACAAGTACACCGATACAAAACCTTTAAATGGAACATCCTATTACCGGCTTAAACAAACCGATTTTGATGGAATGTACACCTATTCAGAAATCCGATCAGTATATATAGACGCATCAGCATCCTCCACATTGCTGATCTATCCTAATCCGGTTATTGAACAAATTTGTCTTTCAGGAAATGTAGGCGAACTATCCGATATTCAACTATTTAATGCCATGGGCCAAAATATGAGTCATCAAATCAGAATAAGCCCGGGAATAAAATCACAATTCATCCTTGACCTCTCGCGCATACCCGCAGGAGAATACATCATTAAAACGAAATGGCACACAAATAAAATACTGAAATTTTAGAATCATGGCGATGATTTAAAGCCACATTTTGTCAACTTTAATACAGAACTACGCGTTTCATTATAGAAATCTGGTCACTCCACAAGTTCCCAACACCTGGAGAAAGCAAATCGACAAAATTTCATACCGGAATAAATAGAATTATATTTTCATAAAATGAAATATATAGGTTTCTCCACCAGTAATTGTTATTTCTAAAAAATAGGATCCGGCAGAAAGCAATGAAACATTTAATCCCTGATCTCTAATCGTTCCATCGGCTATAAGAATGCCTGTAAGACCATAAATTCGATAACTGGCACTTAATGTAGACTTAGTATCCACATAAAGTGTACTCAACACAGGATTTGGATAAATTCGCACAGCACGACTTTGATCATCTACCATTATTGAGGTAGCGAATGGCGGTCCAACATAAATAAGGAGATATTGCCCGCCTGCTGTTCTAACAACACTTGGATCTCCTCCCTTTATATTTGTGGCTACAAATCCATTCCAGGTACTCCCATCCTGCGACGAATTATACCAGACCATTGGGCCGCTCCCATAAAATCGAAGTTCATTATCATTTTCAATAAATAGATTACCAGTCCAATTGTGAACATTGTCAGAAGGTATTGAACTCAGTTGTTGGAATTGAATCCCATCCGAACTAATATAATGATATGCTCCATCTTGTGGCGCACCTATAGGCGCCGTATAATGCCATGTATCCTTGAAATAAATTACAGCGGGATCTATAACCGGCTTATCTGATATATCCACCCTAGCACCGGACTCAAACGTATAATGAATGCCGTCTGCGCTAATAGCAGAATACGTATTTACCTGGGCGTCCAGTCCCCCCATTGGTAATCCGTCACTCGATGAAAAATAAATGCGCAAACTATCTCCTTCAAATCGGACAAGCGTCGGGTCAAAGGGACGCTGATAATTGGAAGGAATGCCCTGCACAACAATCGGATCCGGTTCCGTCCAGGACAGACCCCCGTCATAGGAAAATTTGACAGCCACCCGGTCCCAGGTCAGGGAAGGCTTAGGCTCCCGGAACCATTGAAAGGCAGCAATGAGTGTGTCTCCCTTCCAGCTAATAACCGAGGGTACTCCGGCGCTATCCTGAAAAACAGTGCTGGGCCCAAACGTCACGCCATCAGAAGACCATGCCATGCGAAGGGCATTGTTCCAAGGACCGGATTGTGTCCAGCCCTGGTTCATCGCAATGAACATTATTAATAAAAAAAGAGACTTGCGCATGTGTAAGTAATTATGTAGCGACACGTTGAATTTGCAATCCCATTCGGAAAAAGAATCAATAATGATAAGACAGATCAGGAACTTTTACCTAACACTCCTATACTTATCAAGGTTAAAATTACAAGTAATTCTTGTGATGGTTTTGAAAATACATGCGATTAATAAATAATTGCGAATCCTATTTCCCATGCTAAGATTAATGATTCCTTGAATATACATCCCGCTGGAGATGCATCCTGGTTTGCACTGCCGAAATGGTCGAAACCAGATAGGGTACTAAAAAAGTCAAAAGC
>JBBQMA010000046.1:0-10033 GCA_038328415.1 Chitinophagales bacterium
TCGTTGGTTGACAAGGAACTTCCTATCACACTTTCTTCCCATAATTTAACTTCAGAAATGTAGTATGATAGGTCAATTGTTTCCGACTCAAGTGCCGTAAATAATTGTTCCAATGTATCAACATAGTTTTCAAATGTTAACGAGACACCAGGAGGTGGTATGATTGTGAAAGTCCAATCTTCGTAAAACTCTGAATCCAGTAAGCTACTGCTGTTTGTAATAGCAGTTGAAAAGGTTGTATGGCAGGTTGTGGAATCATCTGGTAAAAATGAGTAGCTAGCACGATTAACAATACTGAATAATAATAATTCTGATGAAATATGATCCATTAAGCTATCCGTATCACCAAATGCTAAGCCAGGAACATCTAGATAATCTAAAAAAGCATTAAGAAATTGACCTGCTTCATCAAAAGAATTGTTGCCGTTACTTACAGTAATTCCTGCACAGGAATACTCAGTTGGATATAGCGTAGAGGAGGTCGGTCCTTCCACTTGTTTGTCTGGTTCAACATAACTGGAAATAGCACAATCCCACGTGCAACCAAATTGGGTTATTACCAATAAAATTAAAACCATAAAGTAACTGCGATCCAGATGTTTCATAATATTTGTAATTTTAATTAGTAATGTTTCAAAGATACAAAAGTAAAAATTATAATTATTTTTATTTAAATATAGGCTTTGTAAATTATGAAAATAGAGTAAAGTCAATTTTACAAATTATTTTTTATTATAAATATATTAAAGACATGATTATCAGATATATATGCATTTTGAACGGCGCTATGAGAAGTACAAGCCTCTTTGAAAAAACAAATAATTAACAAATAATTAACAAATAATTAACAAATAATTTGTTTTTTGTAATAAATCTTATCTAAAGATGGAAATTTCTTTTCAGGAAAGTAGACTTTGGTTTTCAAATGGATCAAAGTTGTTCTAAAGAAAACTACTGTTGTGTTAATGCCATTTTGTAAGTTAAGTCGCTGGGATTTTTTTCTCAGATCAAAAAAGAAATTCAGCGCATAGCCTTAGCTACGTAAAGGATTTATTTTGAAGATATGAGAAAAAAGAATAAGACTTGGACCGGCTAAAATAGTGTTAACACAACACTTGTTGGGGCACATCAGAATGAAAATTGAGAAAGACTTTAAAAATTATTTTTGGACGCTTGAGGGTAAATCTATTGGCTGAAATTAAAACAAACTCTCTACTACCTGCTCTTCCTTGATGCCTTCGGCTTCCGCCTTAAAGTTGCGTACGATGCGATGGCGCAACACATAATTGGCAATGGCGCGTACATCCTCGATATCCGGACTGTATTTACCATTAATAGCGGCATGGCACTTGGCGCCCAGCACGAGGTATTGGGATGCCCTTGGTCCTGCGCCCCAGGAAATATAATCATTGACCATCTGGGTAGCTCGCGCAGTGCCGGGTCTGGTCTTTGTAGCCATATTCACGGCATACTCCAGCACATTATCTGAAACCGGGATTTTGCGAATCAGCTTTTGGAACTCGAGAATTTGGAGTCCGGTCACGATATGTTTTAATTCTACTTCTCGCGTCATAGTCGTGTTGCGCACTACCTGAAGTTCTTCTTCATAACTCGGGTAATCTAACGGTATATTGAACATGAACCGGTCAAGTTGCGCTTCCGGCAGGGGATAGGTTCCTTCCTGTTCAATCGGGTTTTGCGTAGCCAGAACAAAAAACGGCGATGGCAATAAGTGCCGGTCACCGGCTACAGTCACACTTCGTTCCTGCATTGCTTCAAGCAAAGCGGCCTGGGTTTTAGGGGGTGTCCGGTTGATCTCATCCGCCAGCACGATATTCGAAAACAGGGGTCCTTTGTGAAATCGAAACTGACGGCTGTCATCCAGTACCTCCGATCCGGTGATATCCGACGGCATCAGGTCGGGTGTAAACTGGATACGTTTAAACTCCAGATCAAGCACCTCTGCAATTGTTGATACAAGCAAGGTTTTGGCCAGACCGGGCACACCGACCAACAGACTATGACCATTGCTGAACAGGGAAATAATTACCGCGCGAACCACTTCGTCCTGGCCCACGATAATCTTGCCGATTTCTTGTTTCAGATCACGGTAGGATTGGGCTAGGGCATCAACAGCTTCTACATCAGATTTGTAAGTAGTCATAAGGTCAACTTCGATTTAAAGGATTTCCGGAGGTGCCGGCTATCACCACGGTGAAACGATGGATGGCCGCTTGTTGTTGCAGAAACCAGATGGATTCCATTGTTTATTCCCCCAGCAATTCAGCTAATTTTTGTTCCAGCGCCTGGCCACGAAGGTTACGGGCTATTATTTTTCCCTGAGGATCAACAAGGACCGTATGGGGAATAGAACTTACCTGATACAATTGGCCAGCTTCGTTTTTCCAGCCTTTAAGATCGCTTACATGGTGCCAGATAAGCCCGTCTTTGGCAATGGCATCCAGCCAACGCTGTCGGTCGCTATCCAGACTTACGCCGAGAATATCAAACCCTTTTTCATGGTATTTGTCATACAGTTTACGGACATGCGGATTCTCTCTGCGACAAGGGCCGCACCAGCTCGCCCAAAAATCAACCAGCAGCACCTTGCCGCGAAGGCTATGCAAGGTTATGGGTTTGCCATCGGGATCATTCTGGCTGAAGTCAGGCGCTTCGCCACCAGCTTCCAACCGACCTATGGTGCCGATTTTTTCATTTAATTTTTTTGCTTGTGCCGGAAACTGCTTGTCGTATTCGCTGATGTATTGGCCTGCAAAATGGACATAACCACCGGGGTTGTCTTTTTCTAGCCCGGAAATGAGTCCGCTCAATGCGAGCATTCTTGTTCGACTGCCAGCAGGTATTTTATCCACGGCAGGCTGAATAAAACCTATAAGGTTTTCTGTTGGCATTTTAGTGCCGGCAAGCGCTCCGCCATAAGCCTTAAACGCTTCAAAGATCCACGGTTGATAGCCCAATTCAGGGGCATCAAATTTCACAAATGAAAAATATTCATTCGCAAAAAACGCCATTTCATTCCCATGGTCATTGGGTTGGACAAAATAGCTCAGGTAGGTATTGAGGGAAAGGATCTTAGCAAAAAAGGGATTGGTGCGGGTATATTCTTCCAGCATGTTGAGTTTGCGCTGGTCGATTTTAGTCATTTCATCTAAAAATGCCGGAGGCACATCATTCGCCACCAATTGTTGGTAATATTGTTGGGTCAATTGGTTGGCCTGGCTTTTCAATCCGTTCATCATCGATTTGAGGTTCTGATAGTCCACTGAAATGGCAGAACCTTCGACCAATGAAGTGGAAACCCTGTCGCATTTCACCTTGATCAGCACTGTTTTTTCCTTGCCCAGGATGACCGGGAGCACATCATTGTCATTGACGCCGAGATAATAAAACTGCCACTCCTGCTCCGGAATTGTAAATCGGGCAATCCCATTTTTTACAGATGCCTGATGCGCCTGTTCAAAGTGCAGGCCCGCAAAGGTGTAAAGGTTCAATGTCGTCATTCCTGTACAGGTCACCTCGGCAGTGACGGTAATATTGTCTGCCTGCCCATTCCAGGTGACAAAACAAAGCAGAAGAACGGTTGAGATTTTAAGTTTCATGCGATACGATTTAAAAATTCCTGCTCGGTCATAATTTCGACTGTACCGAGCTCTTGTGCTTTTTTCAATTTACTGCCGGCACTTGCGCCTACGACAAGAATATCCAGATTGCCCGAAACGGCACTAATATTTTTGGCTCCGGCTTTTTCTGCCATATCCTGCGCTTCCTTACGGCCCATCAAAGCTAAGGTGCCAGTAAATAAAATGGTTTTGCCGGCAAAAGGGCCATCTGCATTCAACAACCTGGGTATGTCTTCATCCGTCTGACTAAGGTTGACTCCGCGTGTTTCCATTTCCAGGAGCATGGCCACATTCTCCGGTTGGTGGAAAAAAGCCATGACGTTTTTGGCGACTACCGGACCGATGTCCTTGATGCCCAGAAATCGTTCCTCCGTCCAATTGGCCAGATCAGGGACGTATAGCACTTCCCCTGCCAAAAGTCTTGCTGCTTTTTTCCCAAGATGGTGAATGCTTAGCGAATGCAAAAGCCGGTGAATGGGATTGTGTTTTGCCTTTTCGACGGATCGTTCCATGTTTTCAGCGGACTTTCGGCCAAAACCTTCCAGCTCGCTGATGGCGTCGTAGTCCAGCTTATAGATATCCACAATGCTTCGGATCCAGCCGAGTTCAAAAAAACGTTCAATGGTGGACCTTCCCAGTCCTTCGATGTCCATCGCATCCTTGGAGACATGGAAGATGATCCGCTGTTTGATCTGCGCCTCACAATTAAAATTCACACATCGCCAGGCGGCTTCATCCGGCTCGCGAAAGAGTGGGCTGTGGCAGACAGGACATTGGGTGGGGAAGGCGATCACCTGCTCGCTCCCGTCACGGAGATCTGTCAGGGGTTTTACGATGTAGGGAATGACATCTCCGGCACGTTCAACCAATACGGTATCGCCCAGACGTATGTCTTTGCCCCGGATAAAATCTTCATTATGGAGGGATATCGAACTGACCGTAACGCCTGCCAGAGGCACAGGTTCAATTTTGGCCACCGGCGTAATGGAGCCAATCTTCCCGACCTGATATTCCACGGCTATTAAACGGCTTGTGGCCTGGCGGGCCTTGAATTTATAGGCGATGGCCCATCGGGGATGATGGCTGGTATATCCGCAGCGCTCTTGCAGGTCCCGGCGGTTCACCTTGATGACCATGCCATCTATCTCATACGGATAGGCATCCCGCCTTTCCGACCACTCCTGGCAAAAGGCTGCAACGGCATTAATGCCCAGACACACCGTGCGTTCCTCCCTTGGCACTTTGAATCCCAGGGTATCCAACACATCCAGTGCGGCTTTGTGTGTGCCAAATTGGTCAAGTACATCTTTGCCATCCTTATCCTCCGCAAAGCCGAGTTGATAAATAAACACCTCCAGACCCCGACCAGACGCTTCTTTTGGATCCTTCATGCGTAAACCTCCGGTCGCTGCATTGCGCGGATTGGCAAAGAGAGGCAGATCCTGTTCTTCCCGAAAGGCATTCAGGCGGTGAAAATTCTCCTTTCGGATGATGGCTTCACCCCGCAGTTCGGCCCGAAACACCCCATGCCGGGAAAATGCCGCCTGCAAAGGCAGTGAACGGATCGTGCGGGCATTGGCTGTGATTTCCTCACCGCGCACCCCATCTCCCCGCGTAGCCGATCGCGATAAACGATCGCCCTCGTAAACCAGGGTGATGGTCCCTCCGTCATACTTGGGTTCGACCGCATATTCAATGACACCTTCAGCTATTCCGGTGAGTTTGCGAACTTGTTTGTCAAACTCCTGCAAGTCCGCCGCATCATACGAATTATCCAAAGAAAGCATCGGCGTCAGATGCGTCACCTCGGGCAATTCGTTGGTCAGATCAGGCGAAACCCGCTGCGTAGGAGAATCTTCCTTGATACTCTCCGGGAAGGCAAGTTCTACTGCCTGGAGTTTTTTGTAAAGTTGGTCATATTCAAAATCGCTGATCAGGGGATCATGAAGCACATAATATCGATATTCATGAAAGCGCAGCAGATCACCCAATGTCGTTGCATAGTCATTCGCTGCAATAACGTCAGCAGGAGGTGGTTGGTGGAGGTAATCGCGACTGAGCTGGTCGAAACGTTTTTGATCGGTGGCAGCGTACATACTAGGCATTGACGGATAGCAGAAGAGAAAACGGCCGGCAGGAAAACCGGATAGGCAGGGGCAATCCCCTTGGCACAAATGATTTATCCCTTTGCCAGTTCTTTAAGTTTCTCCTCCAGCTTTTTTTCATCCCCCGGCAAATAGCCATTGTGTGAGTAGACAATTTTGCCGTTTTTGTCCACCACATAGGTGTGAGGTATCGTCTGCACACTCATGGCCTGCTGAAATTCTTGTTTTACATCTGAAAGGATCGTATACTCCCATCTTTTTTGACTGACTAAGGGCTTTACCCGTGGCAATGCACGCTGGTCATCAATGGTTACCGCCACGAGTTCCACATTGTAATCCTCCGTCCATCGCTTATAATCCTTAGCAATGGCATCGAGTTCTTTTTTGCAGGGGGTACACCAGGTAGCCCAAAAACTGATGATGGTGACCTTGCCTGTTTTAGTATAATCCTGAATATTGACCGGTTTGCCTTCAAGTGTTTTCAGATTGACACTCGGCAAGGACGACTGGGAGAATGCTGAAAAAGTGCCGAGGAACAAGGCAACGAATAGGATGAATACTTGCTTCACGTTGAATTTGGTTTAGTGTTGATTGTGGTTAAGCCTTCAAAGTTAATCGGTTTTATCTACCAAGCCACAAGTAACCTTGTGTTTAACGTTGGTTTAACGAAGCGCGGAAAGGTTACCTCAGAAGGACTTGTCATTACAAGACCGTAATACCATGGGCAAATGGATCTTCAGACGCATCAATGAAGATCGTGTTTAAGCCGGTCACTACGGCCCAGCCTTCGATGGAAGGGATGATGCCAGGCAAATCACCTACTCTGGTCAATCCTTCAATCCTACCTGTGAATCGGCTGCCGATGATGGATTCATGGATGAAGGTATCGCCGGGGTGGAGCATTCCTTTAGCGTGCCATTGCGCCATGCGTGCCGATGTGCCCGTGCCACAAGGAGAGCGGTCGATGGCTTTTTCGCCATAGAAGACCGCATTTCGGGCTGTCGATTCCGGTCGCAGGGTTTTGCCGGTCCAAAGGATATGGCTGAGACCCCGGATTTCCGGCCGGGTTGGATGGACCACCTGGAGCGTTTCATTCAGCCTTTGCCGGATAAGAGGACTCATCCGCACAAGTTCACTTGCTGTATACTGTTCCATTCCCGGGAAATGCTGTTGGGGGTCAATGATGGCATAAAAATTTCCGCCATAGGCAATGTCCACTGTCAGCTCGCCCAGATCCGGACTGTTGACATGCTGACCGGTTTTGTAGAGGAAAGAGGGTACATTGGTTAGGCGCACAGAAGTAACTTTTCCAACATCATTTTGGCTATAGTGTGCTTCTACAAGCCCAGCAGGTGTTTCCAGGCGCACAAGGCCCTCAGTGGAAGGATGGATGAGTCTATGCTCGATAGCCACAGTGATGGTGCCAATGGCGCCATGTCCGCACATGGGGAGGCAACCACTGGTTTCAATAAACAGAATCGCGGCATCATTGCCCGGATCGTGGGGAGGGAACAGCATCGATCCTGACATCATATCATGGCCGCGGGGTTCAAACATCAGGCCCTGTCTGATCCAATCAAAGCGGTTGAGAAAATCCTGCCTCTTTTCTACCATATCCGCCCCTATTAATTCAGGAATACCCGTGGTGACTACCCGAACAGGATTACCACAGGTATGTGCATCAATGCATTGGAAAGTGAAACGGGACATTGGAGCTTATGAGGTTATAAGTTGAATCGTTGAATCGTTGAAATGTTTATGAGGTTGGGGTTATTCGTAGAATCGTAGAATCGGAGAACGTAGAATCGGAAAACGTAGAATCGTTGAATCGTTGAAATGTTGAAATGTTTATGAGGTTGAGGGTAAGGTTATTCGTAGAATCGTAGAATCGAAAAATGTAGAATCGTTGAAATGTTTAGGAGGTTGAGGTTATTCGCAGAATCGTAGAATCGGAAAACGTTGAATCGTTGAATCGTTGAATTGTTTAGGAGGTTGAGGTTGAGGTTGGGGTTGGGGTAATGAGGGAAGAGGTAATGAGGGGGGATATTATTGATTTAGCTTTCATTTTCCATTCTACTGAACATGACTACTTTCAAAGTTAGTCAGATTGGGTATCACGGCTGGAGGGTGACAGCGCGGGTGATTGATTTGAGTTCTTCCAGATAGTCGGCCGACCAGGGGCCATAGCCGAGCACTTCCACCTGGTTATTGTTAAAACGGATCATGGCCCGATAGGCCATTTCTGCATCTGTCGCTTGTGGTTCAACGGTATTCCACCAAAACATAATTTCCCGGTCTGCTTCCTGCACCATTTCCAACTGGCCTTTTTGGGGTTCATGCTGGGAGGGAGGAACGGCATCTTTGTCAATCCAGTGCATAATGATCAGCCGCTTGCCGCCTTCTACTTCGCGACGCAACATCAGGGAATTGGGCTGCAAATAAACTGCTTTTGTATAACCATATGCGGCGATATTGGCTGTATAGGGAAGACCGTCAAATGGTGTTAAAACCGTTTCCTGATCGATCCGAATCGAACGAAGCGCATGGATGAAGGAAGCATGGAGTTCCTTGTCCTTGGATGCCGGGTAGCCACCCCGGATATCCACGACGTAGGATGGTCCGCCGAGATAGGCAAACCATACCACTTTGTCTTCCTTGCCGTCATGAAAGATACCTTTAATCAGTTTTCCCTGAAAGGATCCTGCCCTGAGCGGTTCCTCCAGCAGTTGGTCGTTCATCTTGATCAGGTCAGGAGCCATAGTTTGAAATTCGGCTAAAGAGAACTCCTTTTGTTCGATGAATAAAAAAGCCTGACTTGCTTCATTGATCAGCAGCTTTGACTCCCTTTCTGAGACAGTCAACCCTGTATTTTTAAAGTCCATCAGCAGATTGGTGCCTTTGATAGGCATGTGCTGACCGAACGCGGTAGCACCCAAGACCAAGCAAGGAGCCAACATGAGGAATCGAATAGCGTACATGTAGTGCATGACAAGATGATTGTTCCGGGCGTTTAACGCAAAACTTACCGATTTATGATAAGACTGACGGCTAAATATATGATAGGGTACCAGACGGCAGACTTTACTTGGTTTCAAGTTTTCAAAATGCAGTAAACTTAAACCTCATGCTGACCAGTGCCTAAATTGCACACCACCTCCTTCTTAAACCTTGTGGCGTTTGAGTCTTCGAGGGGATCGTATCACGATTTTAGTTTCAGCTCAGCAATCCGTATACCGGTCATGGTTGTCATGGTTATCATGTTGTCAAATGGTCGTTTATTGGGTTATTCGAAACAACGAAATAACGCCCCATCGAAATAACGCCCCATCGAAACAACGCACGAATGAAACATCGCCCTCACGAAACCTTAAAGACCATTTTCCCGTATCATCATGCATCATAGGAAAATAAGCTATATATTTGTGCCCGATTTGTAAGAGGGTCACGTGGCCGAGCGGCTAGGCAGAGGTCTGCAAAACCTCGTACAGCGGTTCGAATCCGCTCGTGACCTCCAATTTGACCGCCTCCGGGCGGTCTTTTTGTTTGTCTACTATCCAACCTGCACATGCAAGAAGCATCGGAATGGTCCCACATTATGACCCTCCTGGAAGATTACTTGCTCCAGGGAACCCGGGACAACCCGCTCCCGACTTCCGTCAAAGCGCTGCTCGATTCCTGGGGAATCGCGCTTTCGGACGATCCGGCCCGTGCCGCTCTCGAGGCGGTATCCATTCTTGCACCTCTTCGTCATATAGCCCTCATAAAACATGATCTGCAAGCGGATGAACCGGCTCCTGACCTGACCCACACATTTACCGGATCCCAGATTCGCATCGTAAGTGAACTAATGTCTATGCCGGGCACCTGGGGATTGCAGGAATTGGCTGCTATCCTGCGTCGGTTGCAATGGCCATTCCCCGAATCGGCCCTCCATGCTTTATTAGCATATCTGGATGACGATCCCGATCTGTTTGCAGATGTTGCAGACTTGCTCGGCGACTATGCGGTCTGGATGTCTCGCCAATCAAGTCGCTATCACTGGCTCTACCCCACTGGTCCACCGGATGCGATGACAGTTAGATCAGCCTCCTGGCCTCGATATCTCTTCCATTGGCTGTGGTTCGACCCCGAACCGGCCTCCACGTGGATCCTGGAAAACCTGACAACAATAAAACCTGAAGCTTGGGAAGCATTTGTCAAGACCTACAGCTACCGATTGCCACCAGCGACATTGCTGGTGCTGAATGCCTTACAAAGGGACGCACCACTCACCATACAAGGCAAGAT
>JBBQMA010000047.1:0-10027 GCA_038328415.1 Chitinophagales bacterium
CCTTGGAAACACAAGTGGTTACCGTTCCTATGGTTGTTAACAGTGACGCGACCAGCATATATCAGATTGTCGTTACGGCATCGCCTGCATCAGGACTGAAAGGAAAAGGGACTACGTTTACCTACAGGGATGAATTGGAATATGATCCTCAATCATTTGTCAATGGCTTTGATGTAGTAGATATTGAGGTGCTCGGATTGGAAGTGGGTTCAGTAGCGCTAAATATACTGGCAGAGGAAGCGACGGGTACCTGGTGCGGTTGGTGTCCACGTGGTGCAGTTATCATGGATCAGCTTGTAGAGGAATTTCCTGATTTTATTCCTGTAGCTGTGCATAATAGTGATCCTATGGTCGATACAGAGTATAACAATTGGATGTCAGTCTCAGTGGATGGCTATCCAAGTGGACATATTCAGCGTCGGACAACAAAAGTGGATCCGTTGGGATTTGAAGATGCCTATAATAGCGCCAAAGCCATTGCACCTGCTGCGGATGTCAGTATGCAGTTCCAGTTTGATGAGCAAACCCGTGTACTGAATGTAACCTTGACAGCAACATATCTGGTAAATGCTTTTGGACATCGTTTCAATGTTATCCTTACAGAAGACAATGTAACAGGTGTTGGTGCAGGTTGGCCTCAGGCCAATTATTATGCCGGAGGTGGTGCAGGCCCAATGGGTGGTTATGAAAATTTGCCCAATCCGGTTCCTGCCAATCAAATGGTCTACGATCATGTAGCCCGCGCATTACTTGGTACGGCCGGAGGATTAAATGGCTCTATTCCATTCCAGGCTAAAAAGAACGAGACGTATACTTACACGTTTAATTATACGGTGCCTGCCGGCTGGAATACCAGTAAAATGCATGTGATAGGTGTGCTGCACAATGATGGGAACAAAACAATCAATACTGCCCTTACAGCTAGTTTGCTTTCTTCCTCATCTGCAGATCTGCCTTCCGGTGTTAACGCACTGGATTTGTTTCCAAATCCAGCAAATGGAGCCACGAACATTCGACTAAATCTCGAAGGTCCTCAGCCCGTACGTCTACAAATAGTAGATGTATTAGGTCGTCAGGTGGCTGTCAGAGATTACGGTATGCAGTCCGGAGATCAGGTATACCCGGTTGAAACAGCCTCATGGGCATCCGGCCTTTATCACGTCGTTCTTCTTGTAGGAACGTCGACTGTATCTCGTTCACTTGTTATAACTGAGCGTTAAAAACTCGTTAAACCAGGATAAGTTATCATTTTGTCACTAACTTGACAATCGACTTAAAACATCCCACTATGCGAGCAAAATCCATTATTATCAGAATAAAATTCTGATAATAATGGATTTTGCTCGCAAAAGGTGGTCGGAAAATTAATACAGCATGCCGGGAAAGTTTCTATGCCCTGAAAAGCGGTGAACTAAAGGTTTGGAATAACGATTATTAGTTGTAAGTTTGTATGTAGTAAAGTATGTTTCTATGAAAAAAATATTACTCTTAGCTTCTGCTCTTTTTTGCTTTGTTGTTGTGCAAGCACAATATAACATGCAGCCGGTACCTTCATCTTCCAACTTTACGGCAGACGATTTTGATACTCATGCGGACGCAGTTCTGGAATATACCGGCAACTCCCCCGTAGTGCTAAGGTGGAATATCACCAATGTCAATATGCCAAAAGAGTGGGTGCCTTATACTTGTCTTGGTGCAAACTGCTACATTCCTGGTCAGATGACTGGCCTCCATATTATCCAACCCAATGAGGATATGCCCGTACAAGCGCATATCTTACCGAATGGTATATGTTTGAACGGAAGCTATGACATTACACTTACGGATACGGTTACAAATATGCAGGTAGCATCAGGAACCTTCAATTTTTTGTGTAGTGTAAGTAGCGTAAATAACCCAGTTGGCAGTATAAAAGCAGGTACGATTTATCCGAATCCGGCTATAACCTGGTTCTCAGTTGGTGACGTATCCAACGCAGGCAGGGTAGAGCTCTTTAACATCATTGGCAAACAGGTTGCCCAATTTGTATATCAGTCTTCAGGCCGCTATGATATTTCATCCCTACCAGGTGGTATGTATCTGGTTAGGATTCTGGATAATAATGGCAAGCTGATTACGACAAAGCGTATGTCTAAGAATACGCCCTAAGTACTCGTAATGAACACCTAAAAAAGGCCTGTAACTGTTCGTTGCAGGCCTTTTTTATTGTTAGTGTTGTGTGTTATTGCCATCATGGAAGGGTTAACTTCCTATTTGTTTTCAGGCAGGGTATTCCACAAAGTTTCGCGGTGTTTCATATAGCCTGATATGTAGATCATACTTCAGGTCGAGTTTGCACCTTAACCGATCATAGGTTATAATGCACAGATTTTCAGCAGTGGGATTTAGATATTGTCCCGATCCATCAGGAATACAAAATTCGGGTACTTCCAGGTTAAGGTTCCGATGATCAAAGTGCGCCTCCACTTCGGTCCGTATAAGTTCTTTTAGCTCCTTTAAATCAATTAACATCCCAGTTGAGGGGTCTATTTCACCGCTTACCCGCACTTCAAGTTCATAGTTGTGCCCATGATAATGTGGATTGCTACAAAGTCCAAAAACATCTTTGTTTTGCTCATCACTCCAGTCGGAACGGAAAAGCCTATGAGCAGCATTGAAATGAGCACAGCGAATAGCAGCAATACGCATGTTTTTTCTTTACAGGGATAACAATAGTGTAGGGTGAAGGTTTTAGGCAGACGGATGCTAACGGGCAATCGTTACCTTTGTCCACATGGGGGTTGTTCCAACAGTACATGATCTGGCGATAGGCATCCAGCCGGAAGGACGGATAGCAATCCAAAAGCTGTCAGTAAAGAAATTTTGCTCCAGCAATGGCAGTAGTAGTGGTTATGCCAGCCAGGATGCTCAAGCGCCGGAGATAAATGATCTTGCTCACGAAAAGGTAAACGATACAGCAGCTTCTTGCAACGATTTCCGGGTCCTTGAGCCAGGATATTCGGATGAAGTTCCAACAGCCTCCCTTGAGGTAATCGGCGTATGTTTACCGTTGCCAGAGAAAAGATATGGCACTTTACTGGGGAAGTTGAACCTTGTAATGTCACCCGTCTACAATTAATGCCTCTTAACTGAATCCTGAAAATGGTACATTGGAATTTTGCGAAAATCCCTGGTTTGGAGGAGGAGAAAAAGCAGTTGAAGACGCTTGCGCAACAGGAGCGCATTCCTCATGCCCAGCTTTTTTTGGGTGATTATGGTTCTGCTTCGTTAGCTCTGGCATTAGCATTCGCCCGACTTGTCCTCTGCGAATCACCAAATGCGAACGAGCCTTGTGAACATTGTCCGGCATGCTTAAAATCAGCCGGATGGGTGCATCCGGATTTACATTTTTCATTCCCGGTCATAGGCAGCAAACAAACCAGTAATGATTTTTTGGAGCCTTGGCGCAAGTGCCTTACTGAAAGCCCTTATTTCAACCCGGCAGAATGGTTTGAAATACAGGATAAAACAGTAAAGCAGGGCAACATCAATGTACTGGAATGCCATGAAATTGTGCAAAAGCTGAGTTACACTGTTGTAGAGGGTCGCTATAAAATATTGATTTTATGGGGCGTGGAATTCCTTGGAAAGGAAGGCAACCGATTGTTGAAGCTCATAGAAGAACCGCCAGCCCGAACACTTTTTTTATTTATTGGAGCGGATGCGTCTCGTATTTTGCCCACCGTTCTTTCCCGATGTCAGCTCATGAAAATCCGCCCTTTCAGCGATGAAGAAGTGAGTGAGGCGCTTATCGTACGGAGCCTTGTCAGTTCAAAAGAAGCGGCAATTCTGGCTTTTCAGGCAGATGGAAATTTGGGAGAAGCCTTCCGATTGGTGGGAAACACCAGCAAACCAATGGCAGATTTGTTTTTATCCTGGATGCGTTCCTGCTATAATGGAACAGACCGGAATACAATGAAACGGGCCGAAGAATTGGCTGTTTTGGGCCGTGAGGATCAGAAAACTTTTTTTAATTATTCCCTTCATTTTGTTCGTCAAATGATCCTTGCTTTATCAGGGAATAGCAGTGCGATTCGCTTGCCTGACCAGCATCGGACATCCTCGATAGGTATGGCAGAACAATTTGATCCGGTCCGCTTGGAAGAGTTGGCTGATCTTTTTTCAAATGGTCTTCGCAGTATTGAGCGAAATGCCAACCCAAAAATCTTATTTTTGAATGCTTCTATCCAGGTTCATGCCTTGTTCAAGGATAAAATGCGTTATAAATCTATACTAAATTGATTGAAAATGGCTTGTACAACATGTTCGAGTAAAGCCGGTGGCAAACCATCTGGATGTAACAGTAATGGTGGATGCTCCAGTGGCGGCTGTAACCGAATGAATACACATGATTGGTTAAGTCAGTTGGATATTCCTGATCCTTCATCCTATGATGTCGTCGAGATTAGCTTTAAACACGGTTCCCGAAAAGGATTCTTTCGTAATCCGGTCCATTTGCGGGCGGTTACTGGTGATATGGCCATTGTTGAATCGAATACAGGATATGACATAGGTCGGATATCATTGAGCGGTGAGCTGGTGCGACTGCAAATGAAAAAGAAAAAAATCAATGAAAACCAGGTGATATACAATGTCATACGTCTGGCAAATGAGCGAGATCTGGACCGCCTGTCCGAAGCCAGGGAGCAGGAATTACCGACATTGGTCAGGGCGAGAGCGATTTCTGCCAGCTTGGGGTTGAATATGAAATTAAGTGATATTGAATTTCAGGGCGACAGACGAAAGGCAACCTTTTATTACACAGCTGAAGGTCGAATAGATTTCCGCGAACTTATCCGGCATTTTGCCGGAGAGTTCAGGGTTAAAGTAGAAATGAGGCAAATTGGTGCCCGGCAGGAATCAGGATTGATAGGTGGTATCGGTCCTTGTGGAAGAGAGTTGTGCTGTTCAACTTGGTTAACTGATTTTAAATCTGTAAACACGGCTGCCGCGAGATACCAGAACCTGGCCATCAATCAATCTAAATTATCCGGGCAGTGCGGCCGTCTGAAGTGCTGCCTGAATTATGAATTGGATACCTATCTCGAGGCACTCGGTGAATTTCCGCAGGATACTGAGCGATTGAAAACGGGAGAGGGAATGGCTACGCTGATCAAGACGGATATTTTTAAGGGTTTGATGTACTACGCTTATGAACGAGATCATGGCCGTGGGAAAATTTATGCACTTGATAAAGACAGAGTCAGGGAGTTTGTGGAAATGAACAAAAGTGGTGAATTTCCGGTAAGTCTGGCGGCTGAGCAGGTCTATATGGGTCCGGCAGAGGTAGAGCCATCATTTGATGATGATGTAACCGGCTTCGTAGAATTGCCACCTGATAAAAAGCGACCTAAAAAGCGAAAAAACAAAGGCGCTGGCGGACAGCGTGGTCCCAATAGGGACCCGAACCAACCTCGGAATTAATGCCCGGTTAAACGTTTTTATCCCAATCAGGTTATGTTGGGATGGATACTATAATGCAAGCGCAAAACAAAATATGAAATACGATCTAATAGTAATTGGTTCTGGACCAGGAGGTTATGTTGCAGCAATTCGCGCATCCCAATTGGGCATGAAGACGGCTGTGATAGAGCGGTATGCCACGCTGGGCGGCACTTGTCTAAATGTTGGGTGTATTCCCTCCAAAGCTTTACTGGATTCTTCAGAGCATTTTCACCAGGCAGCAACAACATTTACCGAACATGGTATTGGTGTAGGAAAATTGACGCTTGATCTAAACCAAATGATCCAGCGCAAGAATGGTGTTGTGGATGCTACAGTCAAGGGGATAGACTTTTTAATGAAAAAAAACAATATTGATGTTTTCCATGGTCATGGATCATTTATCGACAAGAACAATATCCAGGTTATGCCTGAAAAGGGCGAGCCTATAATCCTTGAAGGAAAAAATTGTATTATCGCAACAGGCTCGAAGCCTACCATGCCAGCCGCATTTCCATATGACAAAAAGCGGGTGATTACGTCTACGGAGGCACTTGATATCATCCATTTGCCCAAGCGAATGATTGTCATTGGTGGAGGTGTGATTGGTTTGGAATTGGGTTCCGTTTTTGCCCGACTGGGGACTCAAGTTGAAGTAATCGAATATATGGACAGGATTCTGCCAGGTATGGATGTCGATTGCAGTCGTGAGCTCCAGCGCTCCCTCAAAAAATTGGGAATGACCTTTCACCTTGGTCACCAGGTGACCGGTGTCAAATCCGGTGCTAAACAAGTGAAAGTGGTTTTTGAAGATCGTAAAGAAGGGAAACAAAAGGAATTGGAAGTCGATTATTGCCTGGTCGCCATCGGGCGGCGCCCCTATACGGAGGCCTTAGGCTTGGAAAAGATAGGCTTACAGGTTGATGAAAAAGGGCGCATTCCCGTAAATCATCATCTGGAAACAACGGTGCCGGGCATCTATGCTATAGGTGATGTGATCGCTGGTCCAATGCTTGCGCACAAGGCAGAAGAAGAGGGTGTTTTTGTGGCAGAATTGATGGCCGGGCAGAAGCCACATATTGATTACAACTTGATCCCTGGTGTCGTGTATACCTGGCCTGAAGTATCCAGTGTAGGCAAGACAGAAGAGCAATTGAAGGAACTGGGCGTACCGTACAAAGTTGGAAAGTATCCTTTTAAAGCGTTGGGTAGAGCACGTGCCAGCATGGATATGGATGGCATGGTCAAGGTATTGGCCCATAAGGAAACCGATGAAATTCTCGGAGTCCATATGGTCGGCGCAAGAGCTGCCGACCTGATAGCCGAGGCGGTAGCCCTCATGGAATTTAGGGCATCCGCTGAAGATGCCGCCCGTATGAGTCACGCACACCCCACCTTTGCAGAGGCCTTTAAAGAAGCGTGTCTGGCAGCGACCGCTGATCGCGCAATTAATATGTGACTTTGGGCACTAAAGTAGGACCTAAGCCAAAAAAAGCCCGATCAATAGGACCGGTTTTTTTTAGCGTTAGGCAGTTTTAATTATTGCGGATAATCGTTTTAGTTAAAAATTTACCATTCTGCTCGATAAAGAGTGAATAGTTTCCAGCCGGAAAAGACTGTAAATCAAATGACTCGTCATAGCTATCCGTGCCAATCATGGATTGAACAATGACAGCCCTCCCCTGGCTATCCAGTATTCGGACTTTGATGGGAGCCGTGCTTTCGGATTTGAACGTAACCCGGACCTTATCTCCGGTTGGATTGGGGAAGATCTGTAGCGAAGGAATGTCCAAGGTCGATGGTGCATCTGAGCGATTAAAATTGTCTAATTCAGGTTGTTCTATTCTTTTTTCCAGGCGCATCATATCAGAAGGCGACCCGGGCATGCAGCAGCCAGGTGGGCAATGAACAGGAGGACAGCAGGCCATTCGTGAAGCGAGGACTACGCGGATATTTTCTTTTTTGCCATCTCTGCGGATATGCAACGATACCTGTTTACCGGATTCCTTCTGACCAATGGTCGTTGCCACATCTCCAGGTGTTTTTACCTTTATATCATCGATCTGTAAAAGGATGTCGCCAGCTTCAAGACCTACGGCCTGGGCAGGACTATTTGCCAGCACCTCAGTAATGACCACCTGATCGTTGTCGTCCGCCATCAGTACACCCAGATAGGCGCCTTTTACCTGAGAAGGTTTACAAGACGCTTCCCGGAGGTGGGAATCTTCAAATTCGGGCAGATCACGAAAGGCTCTTTCTATGCGACGAATAACCGATTTGTTTTCTCCCAAGGCGATGTGCATTGATTCTTCTTTCCCTTCACGGATATAACTGATATGCACTTCATCACCCGGTTTAAACGAGCGCAGCGCTTCGGCCATATCCTGATGATCCGTCAATTTGAGATCTTCTACTTTGCATAAAATATCCCCTTCCTTAAGACCGGCAGATTGTGCAGTAGATCCTTCAATAATTTCGATAATCCTGGCTCCTTTTTCTGATGGTTCAGTAACTACGCCCAGAAAGGCGCGATTGGGAACCTGCTTTTCGAGGTCCTCCTTTAAGCGGAATATATGGACTCCTGCATCTTTTAGTTTGTGTTTAACCTCCGGCCAAACCTCACCCTTATCTTCGCTAAGAGACTCCATCCGCCATTCAAAACGATCAGGAGAGGACGCATCCCATTCTTTTTCGGTATCCTGAGATGAACGAATCTCCACCTCCCTAGTGTCATGTCAACGCTACTTTAGACCGCCCAAGTCTTGTTCTTTTTCCTCATATCTTCAAAATAAATCCCTTACGTAGCTATGGCTATGCGCAGAATTTCTTTCTCGATCTGAGAAAAAATTACAGCGACTTAACCGACACAATAACATTGACATAGCACTAGTGGTTAAATGCTCTTCCGGTGCGGAAACATCTTCGGATTCTAACTATTTTGCGTTTTCAGTACCATCATTGGCTTCTTTAATAATCGTCATAGAGCGTTCCTGTCCGTTTGCATCTTTCCACTTTTTGGTCGTGGTCACTTTTTTAGTCGAGGGATCCAAATTTGGAGCATCTTGTGCGGGCAATTGTAAAGCAAAAGCAGAAACGCTAAAACAAATCAGTAGAAACGCTTTCATAGGTCAATGATTTAGGAATTTAAAATGGAATTTCAAATACAATGACAAATCTAATTTTACACAATCAAAAAGGCGGTTAATGATCCGTTAAAAGTCCGTTAAAGTGCGTTATTACAAGGGGGTAAAAACTAAATTCGATGGTTCGGGGAAACAAATTTGAAAACTAAGGGTTAGATGTAATCATGAAGCGTAGTTCTATTTGGATTATAATTGGGTTAATGACCATTGCACTGGTGGGAATCATTTCGCTTCAGGCCAATTGGATCATTAGTACGATTCACCTGAATGAAGAGCGTTTTGATAAAAATGTATTTGCTGCGATATTTCATTTAGCGGAGCGGATGGAAAGTCAGGAAAGCATGGCGGCACTGGAGTCCATGAATGGTTTTGAGTCTAACTTTTTAGAGCAGGAGATCCGGCAGGTGCTGCAAGCAGGCAGCCCGAATCTGCCGGATTTATCAGCAGATCAATTTTTAGATGAAGCGCTGCCCAATGATCGGCTCGCAGCTATTCTGCTCAATCAAAATTCCTGTGATTGTGTCAGTTGCCGCTTGGATCGACAAGTAAAGTATTACCAGATAATGCGAAAAAGGCTGCAACGGTCAGAATACAGCCTGCCGGAGCGAATTGGGGATTTGTCGGTATTACAGGCAATGTTGCAGGAGGAGCTGGAGAATGCAGGAATTACAACACCTTTTCACTTTGGCATTTTTTCCAATGAAAGCAACAGCTTTATCATCAATGACGGGCATTATGTAGTGCAGGATTTAAATGAGCAGGTCAGTCAGATCGGCGGATTTGATGAATTGCTTAATTCAAAGTATAGAGTCTCCCTTTTCCCGGAGGGCAAAAAAGTACCTGGGTTTTTAATGATTTATTTTCCTGGCAAAGTGACGGCCGTATGGGGCTCAGTCCTCCGCAACCTGATTGGTTCAGTGTTATTTACAGGCATCATCCTTTTTTGTTTTGCTTATACCATTATGATCATTTTCCGGCAAAAGAAAGTCTCCGAGATGAAGAATGACTTCATCAATAATATGACTCATGAGTTCAAAACACCAATCGCTACCATCTCTCTGGCGGCTGATTCAATATCCAGCCCAATGATAGCTGGAGATTCTACTAAAGTGAAGCGGTTTGCAGAGATTATTCGGCAGGAAAACCGGCGGATGAATAACCAGGTTGAGAAAGTGCTACAAATGGCACTGATTGAGAAGCAGGACTATATGCTGAACATGGGTTCGGTCAATCTGCATGACCTCATCCAGGCGGCTGTAAATAACTTTGCGCTGCAAATCGAGCAACGCGAAGGCAAAATCATCACGGATCTTACGGCTTCAAATCCAATAATTGAAGGTGATCAAACACATATTGCCAGCATGATCCACAACCTATTGGATAATGCCAACAAGTATTCTCCG
>JBBQMA010000048.1:0-9906 GCA_038328415.1 Chitinophagales bacterium
CTCCTGGATGTAACATGCCATAGAGGCTGGCCACATGCATATCCAAATCGGCGATGATGGGGAACTCCATATACACCCCTGTTTTTTCATGGACATTGTTGACCCAGGCAAGGTGTGAATGGATAGAGTCGATGCTCAACCCAATCAGCTTGGTGTTGTGTGCATCAAACCACTTTTTATCCACCGCAAAGGCAGACAATTCAGTGGTGCAAACTGGCGTAAAATCTGCAGGGTGCGAAAAAAGGATAACCCAGGAATCTTTGTTGTATTCACTGAATTTCAATTCGCCAGTTGTCGTAGGTGCTATAAAATCAGGCGCCTGATCCCCAATGCGGGGCATACTAAAGGTTTTTGATGTGTCATCCATTTTTTAATCAGTTGATATTTTAGAATGTGCCTACCTGTTTGCTTCGGACCTCTGAAAGCAGATTTTTTACGGAAGACCATGAACCACCATTGATGGCTTCTATCCCTTTTCGATTGAGGATATCTGCCGCGGCACCTGATCGCCGGCCAGTCGCACAGCAGGTGACTATTGGTTTTCCGTATTTTTTAAGTTTCGTTAATTCAGACTCGATGCGGTCCAGCGGAATATGCACGGATCCGGCCACGTGACCGCTATTGTATTCGGATAGAGTCCGAACATCCACTACAATTGCTTTTTGTTCCAGCAAATGAATGACCTGATCAGAATTACCCGCGAATAATTTTTTCAGAAAGGAAAAGAACATAATTTTGGTTTTAAGGATTAACTCAGGTAAGGACCTTTGCAAGCGCACTCATTTCGTCCAATCCACCTCCATTATAAATTTCACGAACACCCAATCCGCTCAAAAAAGCAACGGCCTGACCACTGCGCATTCCCGATCTACAATAAAACACAATAGGCTTGTCAATGTTCCGAAAGCGATCGATATGGTCAGGAATAGTACTAAGTGGGATGTTTTCAGCCTCTTGAACATGGCCTGAGGCAAACTCATAGGGTTCGCGCACGTCCACCATAAGGACAGATTGCTCTTGCATCAATTTCTGAAGATTCATAGTTTGAAGTTAGGTTGGTAATGAAGATGCAAAGGTAATCACCTGCTTTTATTACTGTCAGTGACGATAGTCACAAGGGAAAAACGAAGCCTTGTTTCGTTGTTTCGTTATTTTGTTGTTTCGACCAAACGAACAACGACACTTCAGTCGTCATGGCCGTCGGGGTGATAGCAGGGTGAGGTGGGGTGATAGCATGGGAACGGGCTCTTTCCAGCTTCCAGCTTTCAGCTTCTACCAACGCACCATTCAAACTCGCAGCTCCGCGACAGGCATGACGAGGTTTCTCGCGGATGGAACATCAAGACATGCAAAGTGCAAACGAAGCATCCTCTTGAGGACGCAGTGGATACGCAAAGTACGCATTAGAAGTGCTGATGTTTTTTGGTTACTTCTCGGCGCAACAAAAAGTAACAAGCCCCGCCAGTGAGACCCAGAGCGTATCCTTGAAGCGGACCAGAAACAACCTAAAATCGTAGCGCGCAATGCCCCACTGCCAAACCAAAGGAACTACCCTCGGTAGAAGTACAAATTCTTTTTATCTGCTCTTTGCTTAAAGTATAATAGAGATTTAAAATCATTGTAATCCTTAAATCTTTACGATCATGGTTCAGACCTTTTTGGTGCAACAAAAAGTGACAAGCCTCCGGTGAGACCCAGAGCGTTTCCATGAGGCGCCGCCAGATCAAATACGTTGTCACCGACTTCTAGTCCATTCATTAAATACAGGGGGAGGATATCTCGTTGCAAATTATTTTCCAGCGTTGTGTTAACAGTACACTTGTTGAGGCTCATCATAATGGTAATTTATAAAAATTTTAAAAATTATTTTGGACGTCTGTGTCTAAGAACACAAAATGATCATGGCACTAATCTCGATTTAAATAGTAGAAATCTACCTATATATAGGCATTTTACATATAATTCTTCATTTTTTGAGAGCACACTCCAAACAGGCACCCGATTTAGGAAATATACATGAGTTGTATATCATTTTGTCTATCAGCACGTTGGAAATGCTTAAATCTAATTTTATATTATACGTTAAATAGCAATTCAATATTTACAATGTAAAGGGTATGCATGGTAAGATTAATGCCTATAATTTTGTAATCACCAACAAACACCGAATTTATAACCCAAGAACTGAATGAAATGAGAAAACCACTACCCCTATCGCCGTAACCCAAAACCCGGCTTTTGTCCCTGCCGGTTTATTATCCTGTTCCTTAGGATAATAGGTTAATACATTGTGTTTTATTGCTGTAATTACTTTCGACTACCTGTCTTAAGCTGTTACTTCGTTTAATTTTTTTCCCATGAACAAGTCTTTATCGGCCTGCCCGGCCGAGGTATGGTATGCCATTTGCACCATGCCGTTGTTTGTTTTTTGCTGGGCGTATATTTCTACATGGGCACTGACCATCCAGTGTCCGATTTCAGCGGATAGGACCACCGCGTCATCCGCATTCATCGGAGCACAAGCATTGTCTCCGATCCCAATTTCAGCAGCCTATTTCCCCTTTATAGTTCCGCCTGCACAATGCAGTCACGGGACAAGGACAGGGTGTGGAGCCTGTTTTATCCAAAAGGGCGTTCATTTCCCCGAACCTGCACCCTCGGCTACAAATTATGATCCCCATGAGCTGTGCCGAACCAGTTCCGAAACGAAGGACGTCCTTTCCCGCCTTCCCCGAGTGCGCTTCGCCCCTGTCCCTTTTTCATTCTTCATTGTACAAAAACCCTTTCAATGGCCTGATTACTATTCAGACCAGGGAATAATATCTAAAAATGATTATTCCATATTACCGGATCTGAATCTGACTGATCCATACCGAATTCAAAACCTAAACGGTTCGCTAGGAATTGGTTCAACCATTCGTCACAAACTGATTCATAACAGATGCTCATTGCCTCCTCCGAAAATGAGGCGGAGCACAATCCTTTTCGAATAAACATACAAACGCATATGGTTTTGGGGTAAGCCAGGGGATGACAAAGGTCGTTCACTGGCTTTTTTTGCAGTACAAGCTATATTTGCTTCGAACATAAATAATGCATAAATAGCATTATTGCAGGAGGAATACCAGGATATAAAACCCAATTAGACCTTTAAGTTCTTACTAGTAAAAGATTGAACCGTTCACAAGAATTAAAATTATTGCCAATTTCCCTACCCTGTTTTACAGGAACAAATTTATAAAAAAGGGGATTCGGGAGGTACTTGGCAATGGCTCCTTATTCGGCATTGACCTCTTTGGAAAATCATTTGAACCCTGGATTATTATGATCCTGCCGCCCGGGGGATTTTTCACACTTGGGTTCCTGTTGCTTATATTCAACAGGATGGAACAACGTAAAATCAAAAATCGCCACTAACGTCATGAACGAACTAATCTGGATTTTCATTTCTGCGTTGCTGGTGAATAATTTCACGCTGTCCATGTTTTTGGGATTATGTCCCTTTTTAGGCGTCACCCAGAAATTGCAAACGGCCTTCCGGCTGGGACTGGCCAATTTCTTTGTCATGGTCATCACCGCATTGGCTGCTTATGCACTGAATACCTGGGTATTGGTTCATGCTCCTTATCTACGACTGATCAGTTTCATAATTGTCATTGCCAGCGTTGTTCAGTTTGTGGAAATGGCTATCAAAAAACTGAGCCCGGAACTTTTTAAAGCAATGGGTATTTTTTGACCATTGATTGCTACCAACTGTGCCATTTTAGGACTAGCCCTCTTTAGCACAAATAAAGGATATGGTTTTGTAGAAGGGATGGTCTATGCATTAGGCGCCGGCGGCGGCGTAACTATTGCGTTGGTTTTACTTGCAGCCATCCGGGAAGAAACCCGCTTGTTATCGATTCCCAAAGTGGTGGAAGGGGCCGCACTTAACCTGATTATTGCCGATATACTCTCATTGGCATTTATGGGATTTGCAGGATTATTGGGTTCATATTAAATCTCATAAAATGAATAACTTCATTCTATATATCATACCGGTGCTTGGACTTGCTGTGCTCGCTGCAGGATGTATGGGCATACAAATCCTGGCGAAACGGATGAATGTTAAAAATCATATTGATCATCCGGATGGTTGTTGTGGCGCATGTGCCAATCGAAATAGCTGTTCCAACAAGGTCAAAGCGGAAGCTGATACTCACTGACAAATGATTGCCATCTTTGTCTCCCCGTGCACATCCGGTCACCCCTTCCTGTTTGCGCATCCTGATTTGATAGCCTATCCAAGCCCTTCTGGCAAATCCTGATTTTCTCCAAGGCCGACCTTGGCGCTTCTATATCTCATTCATTTATATGCCCCTCTAACTTTTTTTATACTTTTTAGCCATTTGTTGGACCTAGGCAACGACAGGCTAATAAATGTGCTCTTTCAATAGAGTAATTTCATTTGCGCCCCATTCCCAAAGTTTCCGCAGTGGGCGAACAAGGCCCCTTTCAACCGTTAAAAGCGTACCGAAGGGTTTTGATTGTCTCACTTTTCAACTATCTTGCTGTTTCATCATCAACCAATTGTAGATGTTTAGATTCTCCTGCCGCCTATTTTTCTTAATTTCTATAGCTCTTCTCTGTGGCATTCAAAGCTTGTACAGTCAGTCTTTTAACTTGAATAGCAATGGACTACGAGCCGACTTTCCATTCACGACCGGAACACATACGATTGAACTATGTGGCCTCGATCCCGGCCAGGAGTACGGGTTTCGATTTGCAGGTGATACCTATATGTCGACACCGGTTTTTCTATCGGTTAAAGGGGGAGATTTGATAGAGAATGGGCAAAATCTCTACTTAATAAAAGCCAACAAAGCATGTGTTGAGCTAACCATCGTTTTCCCAAAACCAGTGCTAAAACAAACGTTTCCTACTGGTTTTTCGGCCTGGTGCAAAAGTTGCGCGATGCCCAGTGGGCAGGGTGGACGCTCTGTATCCTTTGCCGAATTAAGTTTTCTAATCCACAGCGTGCTAATGGCTGGAGCGGGGTGTTGGGATGTGCGCAATGCTTCTCAACTCGGTACTGGTTTTGCAATGGGTCTTTATTCGGGATCCCCCGGATCCGGTATAGGCATGATGATGTCAACAGGTGTATCGACGGCTGCGAATGGACCTAATAATTCACCGGATGTGGGCACGGATCATGGTTTGCCCGGAGATTTGGACCTAACAGGCATGACCATGGGTTTTCCACCGACCTTTGATGCCAATGTTGTTCAGTTTGACTTTACGGCACCTTACACCGGATTTTTAACATTCAACGTTGTATTTGCCTCTGAAGAATATCCAGCGGGTAACTGTGATGCCTTTGGCATATTTGCTTCCGGGCCAGGCATTACTGGCCCCTTCTCCAATAATTCCCAGAATTATGCCATATTGCCTGGCTCAAGCTATAATATAAATGCATGTGAGGTAAGCCCAAACAACAATGCAATATTCTATGTGGATAACACCTTGGGCAGTGACACGCAGTTTGACGGATTTACGATTCCCATTACCGTTCGAATTCCCATAGTGGAATGCGGCGATTACCATATAAAAATTGCCATTGCTGATACGGGGGATGGACTTTATGACTCAGGCATTTTTATTGAAGGCAATACATTTGGGTATGAACAAGCAATCGAAGGAGAGGTTGTTGTCGAATCCACACAATCGAACATCACCTATGAGGCATGTAGTGACGCCGTGATTCGGGTTTGCAGAGTGGATAAAACCAATCTTTTCCCGGAGCTCTATGTTGACTACACCATTCTGCCTTCCAGTACGGCAACGCTCGGACTGGATTATATGGCCTTTCCCCCAACTTTTGTCATTCCTGCCGGCGAGGCTTGCGTTGATATCCCTATCCAATTGATACCTGATTTATTGCCGGAGGGCGATGAATTCCTCAATATCGAGTTAGTGTCTCCTTGTGAATGCATCACGCCTACGGTGGAGATCATCATTCGGGATACACCGCCTTTCGAAATGAGCGTGCCCGATATTACCGTCTGTCAGGATGATATCCTCTTTCTCGAGCCGGAGATCACATCCGGTGTACCCAATTACGACTATCAATGGAGTGATGGCTCCACAGATCCTGCCCTGAATTTCGAAGCAGAAATTCCGGCATCCTCTATGTATTCGGTTACTGTAACGGACGGATGTGGCCGATCGCGAATCGATTCGGCCTTAGTCGTCATTTATGCCCGTCCCACAGCTACCATGGAAGGGGACGGATATCTGTGTGTAGGAAGTAACAAAGACACGATAAATATCACCGTCACTTTCGGGCCTCCAGGGACTGCCCCTTGGGACTTAAGCTATTACCTCAACGGTGTCCTGCAACCTATTCTGACAGGCATCACCCAATCCCCGTTGATTATTCCTGTCACCACCCCCGGTTACAGCGAAATTCTCTCCATAACGAATAATACCGTTTGTGACGGTTACAAATATGGCAGTTCATTTATTGAACCGATAAAAATTCTCGCGACACTTGACTCCACGCCTGTTTCATGTTTTGGACTAAAGGATGGGACCTTGACCGCCACGGGCATAGATGGAGAAATTCCCTACACGTATACCTGGTCGGTTGGAGGGCAAGCAGGCCCGGTTCTCGATTCGGTGGGCGTAGGCCAATATTTTGTTACCGTCACTGATTTTAAGGGCTGTACGGCTGTGGATAGTATATCCATGACCAGCCAGACAGATATCAATGTGTCCGGTGTTTTGCTGAATGGTACCGCATGTAATTCGGCTACCGGAGCCGTTGACCTTTCAGTGAATGGTGGTTCATTGCCCTATTTGTATCTCTGGAGTAACGGATCCTCCTCAGAGGACCCAGCCAATTTGCCTGAAGGGACCGCCTCTGTTACGGTCACAGATGATCGCGGTTGTGAATCCTATGCAAGCTTCACTATTCCTGTGCCTTCAGCACCATCCATTTCTGCTACGCCGATGGGAATCGTAACCTGCGCAGCGCCTGGGGGAGGTTCAGCATCACTTGATATCCAAGGCGGCACCATGCCCTTTACGTTTCTGTGGAGTGGAAATGGCGGCAACCAACAAAATCCAACCGGATTGACAGGAGGGCTATATACCGTAACTGTTACCGATGATGCTGGCTGCGTGGCTGTGGATACCATCACAATCCCTGTTGATACGATTTTACCTGTCGCGATCGCTGTACCTACCGATACGCTCACCTGTGGCGTCACTTCCCTTTCACTGAACGGTATCGGCTCCACCACAGGACCGGAGATCATCTACCAATGGGGTACGTCAAATGGTCAGATACTAACCGGAGGGACCACTTTGCAGCCAGAAATCGGCTTGCCCGGGATTTATTCGCTTGTGGTCACCAATACCACGAATGGCTGTACCGCCTCAGCTACTGTCCAGATCCATCCTGATCTGAATGCACCAACTATTCAGGTAGGTCCTGTGGACACGCTTTCCTGTAATGTCTCTTCAGTAGTGTTGGATGCATCGGGTTCGACGAGCGGTCCAAATATTACCATTAGCTGGATGACATCTAATGGGGTGATTCTTAGCGGCGGATCTACCCTGCAACCGACAGTGGGATCTACAGGTACCTATACCCTGATTCTAACCAATACGACCAACAATTGTGTCGCGACAGAAGATATTCTGGTCCCAGGTCTAAATGCGCTAATGGAAGCGAAAATAAGCGCACCCGGCATGATTACCTGCGATATTCCTCAGGTCACGCTGGATGGCACGGGCTCTACCATTGTGCCTGGTTCAACCTTCAACTGGTCCACTACGAATGGAAATTTCCAGGGCGGCACGACAGGTATTACGGCTCAGGCAACTACGGCCGGCAATTATTCCCTCATTGTGACGGATCCTACGTCGGGCTGTGCGGATACCATCTCGGTCAATGTAATCGCTGATCTGGCCAATCCTGTTGCTGCTGCACTCGCCGACGGAATCATTACCTGCGATCTGACGAGTGTAACGCTGGATGGCAATGGCTCATCCCTGGGACCAAATATCCAATACCTTTGGGCAACAAATAATGGCAACCTGACGGGAGCACCACAATCAAAAACGACGACCTGTGATGCACCGGGTGTATATACACTCCTGGTCACCAATACCCAAAATGGCTGTACTGCCCAGACAACAGTCAATGTGCAGATCGATACCCTAAAACCGCAGGCGAATGCGGGAGCAGGGAATCAGATTGATTGCCAGAATCCAGTGGTCACTTTGCAGGGTAGCGGACAGACATTTAGTGGGTCGGCTACCATAGGCTGGTCTACGACAAATGGCAACATCCTCAACGGGTCCTCCAGCTTTGCACCACAGGTCAACCAGGCTGGTACTTACTTGTTGGTGATCACCGACAATCAAAATGGTTGCACGGCACAAAGCACGGTGACCATTAATGACGATTTCAATCTACCTAATGTAGTCATTGCACAACCGGCTGTGCTGACTTGTGCCTTTCCTGAGGCCACACTGGATGCCGCTGGATCCGTAACTGGACCTCAGATCACGATCCAATGGACAACCTCCAATGGCATAATAAGCAGTGGCGCCGGAACCTATAACCCAACGGTGACCCAGCCGGGCACCTATACCCTATTGCTCATTGACACCAGCAATGGCTGTCGGGATTCCTTATCGGTCACTGTAATCCAAAATATTATTCAGCCTTTTGCAGATGCGGGCATGCCCGAGCAAATCGCCTGTCTGGGGGATTCTGCCCTCCTGGACGGCTCGGCCTCCTCAACCGGATCGAATATCACACATGACTGGTATCTCGACCTACTCGCTCCACCCGTTATCACAAATCAAATCAACGCCTATACGACCCTGGCAGGAACGTATACACTGATCGTTACAAATCAGCAAAACGGTTGCCGGGATAGTAGCACTGTCACTATTCCTTCTGATTTTCTCAATGATGCCGTGCTCACCCTCATCGACAAAACCTGTAATGATCAAGTAAGTGATTTACAGATCGGCCCGGTAGCAGGAGGTGTCGAACCATACACCTATTCCATCGATGCCGGCGTAACCAGCCAAAATGATCCGTTGTTCCGTAAGTTAGGACCTGGCATCTATAGCGTTGTTGTCACAGATGGCAAAGGGTGTACCTGGACGGAAGCCATCGAAGTACCTGTTGAAGAAGGGATCACCATTGACTTGCCCGCAGATATCACCATTTTACTGAGTGAGGAAGTATCCATTGAAGCCCTCATCAATGTCGATCCGGGAACGTTGACTTCGATATCCTGGTATCCGGGATATGGCCTGGACCGGACAGATAGTTTGATCATTAATGCCAGCCCCGCCATCACGGTGCCTTACACCTTGACGCTTACCGATGACCGCGGTTGTATAGGCAAGGACACGATAAGTGTTATCGTGCTCGATCCGGAAGTTTTTATTCCTGATGCATTTACGCCTTACAACGGAGATGGTGTGAATGATTTATTTATGATTTTCACCGGTAATATTGGAATCGTGCAGATAGATCGGCTTGAAGTGTACAGCCGATGGGGTGAACGGCTTTTCATTGCAGAAAACTTCCAACCCAATGATCCTAATTACGGATGGGATGGGAAACAACAAGGCAGGGAATTAAATCCCGGGGTCTTCGTTTATTACGCGCAGGTTCGGTTTACGGATGGCCGTTTGAAAACGATAAAAGGAGAGATCATTTTAATGAAGTGACGATCAACTTAATCCTAATTTAATAACCTGCATATTCCTTCTTGAACCAGTCAGGTCATCAGCTAAGTTGCGTCATCCGCATTAGAAATTCATCACGCTTTTTTGGTGAGATGCTGATGGATGCATTATTTTTCATCAGAATATATCCCCCGTCCGTTCACATAT
>JBBQMA010000049.1:0-9890 GCA_038328415.1 Chitinophagales bacterium
GGTACAACTATAGCTATCTTTGCTGCGACCAAGAACATGAAGAGCGTCCCGCTGTGCGGTGCAGGCTGTATGAAGATGAATCCCGTGAAAAAATGATACAAGAAGTATCATTTTAGGGCTGAACTGCGAGACACTTCTAGCAGCATCTTATAAAACGGTTCTCCCGCTCTAAAGGCAAATCATGCTATGGGAAGGTGAGGGTGAACTCCCCTCGCTTGACGCTATTAGCGGGAACTCTCAAAAAAATCCCAGATTACAGCAATTTTGTTGTATATTTACAGCATAACTGCTACATCATGTCGCGTAGAACATTGAAAATAAGGCCTTTTCCCACAGAGCAAAGCCTTGCAAAGGCTGTAAAAGCTAGAGGGGGTCTGCTAGATTGGGTTATTAATTCAGATGGGAAAGAATACAAATGGTCAAACAAGATGGAGCGAGTAAAAGTGATTAGACATGGCGTTCCATATGGCACTATTGAAGCAATTAGTGTGAGACTTAATCGCCCAGTTAAAACTGTTTTATCACTTGTAGGGATTCCTCAAACAACATATAACAAGAAAAAAAGTGAGCATTCACTATTAGACAGTCATGAAAGTGAATTAATTGTACTACTTACGGAACTCATCGATTATGGTATTTTAGTCTTTAACAACGAGGAAGAAAAATTTCAAAGATGGTTGAATAAACCAAATTTATCTCTAGGTGGTATCTCGCCCGAAAGTCTTCTGGATACAGCGACTGGAATTGATGAGGTGAACTATTGCCTTAATAGAATTGAATTTGGAAATTTTGCTTAATGATTGTTTATAGGATTGAGCGAGAAAAATATTTGAGTTTAACTCTTTTAGGCATTGGTGCGTCCATGGCAAAGGGATATAGATGGAACAGTCCCTATACAAAATTAGTATATACAGCAGAGAGCAGATCTTTAGCAACGTTGGAGGTCTCTGTGCATTTAGATCTTAGTCAGGATCTACCAATTGATCGTCATTATGTAGAAATTGAAATCCCCGATGACATATTAATCTTAGAAGTCAACCCCATTGATCTTCCTCCTGAGTGGGACTCAAAACCTCCAACAATGATTACTCAAATCATAGGAGATGATTTTATAGAACAAGGGGATGCTGCAGTTTTAAAAGTTCCAAGTAGCATAATACCTCAAGAATCGAATTATCTAATTAATCCCAATCATCCTGACTCAAAAAGAATTATCGTCAAGGGTACATCTCCAATGATCTTTGATAACCGATTCAGTAATAAGAAATAAAATTCTGCTAACAACTATGTTTCCCCCGCACAAGGCGGGTCAGGCTAGCGTGTGCGCAGCACTAGCCATGAATTGCATCGCAATCACGAACGCCATCAGGAAAAACTAAAGGGATGTGCGAAACACCCTATTGAACTGAATTATGACGCTTCTTTTGGTCGGTCAGAACTTATTCGTTGAGACGCTTCCTTTGGTCTGTCAGAACTTGTAAGTCTAGGGTAGCGGGCCAGACTCAGAGGCCGACTTTTTTGGTCCGGCGTTTTCGCGGCAGTAAGCGAATTGAAAGAAGTACACATCATAGCCTATGCGGTCAAAAATTGAGGGTAGTCGGTCATCCATTATTCCGGAAAACACATACTCGACCCCTAGTCAGGACCAATTATTTCACCACCTTCACAAAAACGGTGGTTTGATTACTCAGTTCGCATTCCGCCAAATAAGCACCTCGTTCCAATGATGATGTAGGAACAAATGGCACTTCACCCTGCATCGACAAAACCGCCTGCCCTGCCATTGAATATAGTGTCACTTTTTGGACATAAATAGATGGGTCTGCTAGTTTGAAGTATATCCGATCGTCAACAGGGTTGGGATAGATCGTCAAACCCCCATCTGGCGCATCAAATGATAAGGTTCCCGTTGAATTCATATCGCCCACTTTCATCCCATTTCCAAAACTGGTGACCCACATTTCACTTTGTTTATAGGGATTAAAATATACACGCTCCGGCTGGCGAAAGGGATAACTTTCTACCAGCGCCCAGTCTGGTATCGGTGCGTCCATATTTACGCTCATCCAAAGGCCCTGTGTCTCTGTTGTCAGGAAGGCCTGGTCGGCAAGTAGCGGATTAAAGGTGAGGGATGTGACCCGATCGAATTGGGTGCTTGTCAGCTTTGTCCATGATATTCCCCTGTTGGTCGTTTTATACAATCCACCCTTGCCATTGGGCGCCCCGCCCCAACCACTGAATACGCCGACATACCAGGTATCCTGCGTATTGTCGGAAGGGTCGATAATAATATCCTTTGTCCAGTAATACATGCCCGGGTCGCTCCTGTCCGCCCAGCTATTGGACGTAGGTGAATAAACAAACACGCCACTGCTCGCTGTGAAGGCACCTGCCGGATTCCTCCTTCCCGAAAAGGTACATACGACAGAGCCATCTGCCATGACTACTATCGATGCCGGATGCCCCTCGGACCGTGGTGGGTTGGGTAGTTTGGCCCAAATGGAACCTGCACCTGCCGAAAGATTAGATGTAACATAAATCCCCCCGGTCTGATTGCCCTGCGTGCCACCAAAATGAATCACGGAGGCATACATCCGCTCCGGATTATTCGGGTCCAAAGCCAACCAGAATACCGGATGTCCAAACGAATGAAGGGTTGTCCAGTTGGAGCCCTTATCTGTAGAAAAAACAATTTTCCCGTTGCTGTCATTGCCATCCAGTCGAGCGTCGGTCAAGTATGTACTCTGGTAAATATCATGAATATTGGAGCAGCCCCCGTAAAGTGCACCATTCGGTGCCTGCACAAGCCTGTAAAAAGAATTTACTGAAAATCCGATATAATCAAATCCCCATTTAGTACCACCATCGGTGCTGCGAATTCCTCCGATATCACTAAAGCAGGCCATCATGGTATTCGGATCCTGCCAGGAGACCTGCCAACAGGTGGTATTTTCCAGACCAATACTTTTATAGTCTTGTTTTTTAGGCGTTGCTGCTCCGGCCGGATGCTGATCACCGCTATCCACATAGGCCTGCCGCCAGGTACCGCCGCCATCCGTCGTGGACTGCACATTGCTGTAATTGCCAAAAAGTACTTTATTTGCATTATTCGGGGCAACCGAAATGCCAAAGACCATCTCACTCCAACTCCAGGCTTTATCCCCACCGGATCCTTCCCATCCAGTAATAATATTCGCGTTATTGGTCACCTGAAAAACGCTGTTCCAATTCGTACCTCCATTGATTGATTTCATCACCAGTGGCGCATTGAGTACGCGATGACTTCCTCCCAAATAAATGGTATGAATGTCGTTCTCTGCCATAGCGGCATACATGATAAAATGATCATTAAAATCAAGCCCTGTCGAACTGCTCACCCACGTGCCATTCGCCTGATCCATTGTAAAAACCCCTTGCGCAAATCCGTAATAATCCCAAGGCATGACGCCATTGTACACATCACTCACAGATGCGGCAATACATACAAATCGCGTGATACCACCTTCCTTGGCCCCTGCAAAATTCCAGATAGTCTGACCGGCCGGAATGCCGGTTGCAGCCATTACATTAAAGGATTGTCCTCCATTTGTGGAAATAATGAGTCCATCATTAGTGCCGATATAAATGTTGTCCCCATCCCAAAAGGCACCTCCCATGATTAACCCTGCTCCATTATTATCGGCTTGCTTCACGAGCGTAAAAGAGCTGCCTCCATTATTGGAAAATAGAATCACCCCATAGGCATTGACCAGGAGCTGATTTGGATTTTCGTAATGTGCCGACAGGCGATACACATTGCCATAATTATTCAGGTCATATGCTTGTATAGGTTTCCAGGTAGCTCCGCCATCAGTGGTTTTAACTGGAAAGCCGTCATTGCCATCATTAAAATTGGAGTAAGCAATATTGGGATTATTGGTAAACTCGTAGGTGGAGGTATTAAATACCTGAAGTTGCTTGTGATGAAGCTGCGAATAGGAGAGGCCAAAATCGATGCTGTGAAATAATTGACTCATATCACAGCTCACATAAAATTCATTGTCATTGGCTGGATTGATCTTGGGAAAAAACATGGCGCCTCCTCCACCAATGCCCCGGGGAGAGAAGTTGGCTGGTTGAGCATAAACTAAAGCGCAGGAGCTACTAAGGAGTAAGATAAGAAAAGTGGTGACAATTGTTCTCATAGGGGATACATTTAAAGAGGGGTAAAATTAATATATTTTTGAAAAATGACCAGAACCACCAGTCAACCTTAATTCAATGATCCGGTGAAACACCAATATAGATCCATTCATCACCTGGTACGATGCCTGCAAAATAATGATGGGCAGGATTCCGGGAACCAAGCTGTTTAACAAAATGAAGCTTATGTGATCTTCCTCACCAACCAGTCCTGGAGGCGATACTAATTTTGTTGAAAATCAATACAATGTCCTACTATTTTTCCAACATATTGACCCATGATTTTCCTGCTGCAGTGGACTTAGTCATCGCTGCGCTCAAAGAGAACGGTTTTGGCATTATTACCCGTATCGATATGAAAGAGACTTTCGAACAAAAGATCGGCAAAACCATACGTCCTTACCTCATTCTTGGTGCCTGTAATCCGACCTATGCTTATGAAGCGTTACAAAAAGAAAATAAGGTAGGCACTATGTTACCCTGCAACGTCATTGTCCAGGAATTGGAAGATGGCCGGATAGAAGTGGCCGCTGTGGATCCCGTATCCTCTATGTCTGCTATCCAAAATATGGAATTACTTTCACTTGCAAGGGAAGTAGCAATAAAATTAAAAGAAGCTGTTGAGGGCCTCCGTTGATCGATAAATTAAAATTCCAGTATTTTTTTTTCAAAGCACACGCTATTCTCAACATGCGCATACTGCCCGTAATTGGGGATAACCAGGTAATTTGATTTTTTGTAAAGAGCCAGTGCCTCAGGTTGGTTTTTTCCTGTTTCTAATATGACTTGCAGATAGTTTAGTGACAGGGCCCATTGTTCAAGCTCTTTAAGGATGGAAAATGCAATTCCCCTTCCCCGGAATTCGGGCAGGATATACATGCGTTTAATTTCCAGTACATCCGATGTGAATACCTTCAAAGCGCCGCAACCGACCGGGATTCCCCGATCATAAGCGATTAGGACATAGGGGATCTTATCCGGTTTATTAAATTGTGCATAAAAGGCATGATCTGAACCGTCGCGTACGCGAAGTTCTGCGTCCAGCAGGGCTGATAACTGCCTAAATTCAGGATGCTGCTTATCCGTTTTGAGGAAGGTGATCAAAGAATTTTTAGGCCCAATTGTTTGTACTTGTTGGTTCGCGAATCATTTACGCATTGGGAATGGATTTCCACACCCAGCGATCTGGTCTGACAGGCGATAAAGTTAGAACAAAATTAGGGGTTTGCAGCTCACCCAACTGAGGTCGCATCTACCAAGGCATCCTGATCAAGCACTGTTCATAACAATAAGGCGGATGGATAGCGAAGCAGGGACTTGCCACTACCAGACGAGACTGCGATCTGTACGCTGTAAGAATGGATCATGCTTTTTATGCATTGCATGTTATCAAAAGAGGAGGGGCCCCAGATGATAATAATTTTGGGGCAATTGAAAATCTACAATAGAAATAGCGATAATTGGCTATATTTGAGTTCATTGGAAGGCAATGAGACCTATTGGCAGACTTGCCAATAGGAATTTGACTTACTTCACGCAAAGGATTGGACAATGAAAACGCTATGTCTAAGGCAAAAGGGCTTTAAAATTTTTATCCTGGTAAATTTAATCGCTTTCAATACACTATTGAAGTTATCGGCGCAAGACTGCGATATTCCTCCGGCATCTCCGGATTGTGTGTTCGCCCCTATCCTTTGTAGTTTTAATGAAATCAATGGCTTTTGCACGACGACAAAGCCAATCAATACGTTCAACGCGCCCAATCCACTTTGCCCTCAAGGCGGTACTCCTCACAATCCATTTTGGTTTGCCTTTTATGCGGGCTGCCCAAATCTGGAATTATTTATTAACCCTACAAATTGCGGCGCTGACGGTATACAAGCAGCTATCTATGGTTACGGTGGAGATGGGCTTTGTCCGGATAGTCAACAACAACCGGACGAGTTTATAGCCTGTATGACCCTTCCGTGTTTTAATACACCTCAATTATTTGTTGCAAATGGACTGCAGGTAGGACAGATCTATTATTTCATGATTGATGGTTGTGGGGGTGATACCTGCACAATACAGATATTTGTTAACACGGATTGTGGCCCTCCAGCCATTGGCCCCTGGCCGGGTTTGATTGAAGGACCCAGTCCGATATGTGCTACCGGTAATGGTACCTATACTGTTGAAGCTCCGCTGGGAGGAACTGTTTTTCACTGGTATCTCGATGGCGATTTGATCCAGGAAGGCGGTGATAATTTTGTAAATATCTCATGGCCCGGTCCCGGTCAGTACACGCTGTGTGTGGATGTTTCCAATCAATGTGTCGAAGAATTTAATAGTCCTACAGAAATTTGCCGCACCATTACGGTGTATGAGATCATTCCGGTGGATCCTCCTCCCGTCACCATTTGTGCGGACGACACGTATATGTATGGGGGTAATGCTTATCCACCAGGTGTGCATAATGTCACTCTTAAAACAGCACTTTATGACTGTGACTCCATTGTCACCCTAACGGTGAATGGTTTTGTGGTTACCAATGCGGTCGATCCGGCGCCTGTCCTCATTTGTGAAGATGCAACTTATACATATGCGGGAATGGGTTATCCGCCCGGAACATATCAAGTGGTCCTGGACAATTACATGCAATGCGATTCCATTATCACCTTGCAGGTAAATCCAGATCCCCATGTTACAGAGAATCTGGGCACCTTTTTTATGTGTAGCGCCGACACAATACATATCGGCGGCCAAAAGTGGTTTGGTGATCCGCCCGGCCCTAAAGAAATTAAAATTAAGAAGGCTAATCCCCCGCAATGTGACAGCACCATTCAGTTCAACATTGAACCCTTGTATGTTGAGCCTTATATTTTTCCTCCTGATGTGCTGGGTTGCTTTATTGAGGAGACGGAATTGGATGGCACTGGTCTTATCTTTAATCCGGTTGATGCTGCCCTCGAATACCAATGGTTTGCTTATGATGGCGGTGTATTGGGGTCTACTCCGGATGAACCTACGATGACGGTCAATACCCCTGGGAGATATTGTTTGAATGTAAAGATCACTTCGCCGGACGGCATGTTTTCATGTAGTGATTCTGCCTGTGTCATAGTCACCGAACTGGATGAGCCACTTGCAACAGCATGGTCCAGCGGAAACCTGAGTTGTTATATACCTCAAGTCACGCTTTTCGGCACATCTCCTACCCCCAATGTTACGTTCAAGTGGCTTAATCCAATGGGTATGGTCATCACTACCGATACATCTACTGTTGTGACCACACCTGGCAATTATCAGTTTGTGGTAACTGACGCTATCGGATGCCCCAACACAGTCACCGTTGTGGTCACTGCAGACCAGGTACCTCCTGATAAAAGTGCATCTACGGATACCATTACCTGTGCCCAGCTTCTGGTAGATCTGGTGGGTTCTTCGTTGACGCCAAGTGTAAGTTTTGAATGGAAAAATATAATGGGCAATGTATTCAGCACGGACTCCATTACTCTGGCGCCCGGCCCTGGCACCTACACATTTGTAGTCACCAATCCGGTAAATGGGTGTAAGGATAGCGTCCAAATAACTGTGCCTGTGGATCAAGTCCTGCCCCTGCCAACGGCAAGCACGGATACATTGACCTGCTTGTTGCCCCAACCACCGTTGATCGGAGGTTCCAATATCCCCAATGCGGTATATACCTGGTCATTTGGCGGCAATTTCTACAGTTCCCAAAAAGATACGGTAGCTTCCCAATCCGGGGTCTACGTGCTGACCGTATTTAATCCGTTGAATGGGTGCAGTAAGGATACCTTGATTACCGTCCTTGAAAATACCACTCCTCCTGATGCACAGGCTTTGGGTGACTCGCTCGACTGTATAAAAACAATCGCCACATTAACGGGTAGTTCGGCTACAGCCGGCGCTTCGTTTTCCTGGTCCTTTGGCGGTATCCCGATCGGCGCTAGCCCCTCCGTGCAGGTTAGCAATCCAGGTATTTACACCCTTCTGGTGACTGGTCCGAATGGGTGTACCCAAAGTGCGACGGCAGAGGCTATCCTCGATGTGGATATACCTGATGTAAACCTCATCAATTCAGATGATACCATCTCTTGTGCGGTCCTGGACATCCTGCTCAGCGGCAATTCGAATGTACTGGTTGATTTTGTCTGGACCAATGCAGCCGGCCAAATCCTGGGTACGAATGTCAGTTTAACTGTCCAAAATGCGGGTACCTACACACTCACGATCACCAACCCTTTAAATGGTTGTACCAACCAGACTTCGGTTGTGATTGGTGAAGACCTGGCACCACCAGTGATCAATCTGGTACAAGGGGGTCTCATTGATTGTATAGCCTCAAGTATCAACCTGAATGCTTCATCGCCTACACCCGGTGTTACCTTCCAATGGTTTACTCCTGGAAATAGTCCGTTGCCGACAGGGCCTACACCTGCCGTTTCTTCTGCCGGCACTTACACGTTAGTACTTACAGGATATAACGGTTGTACCGCCAGTCAGCAAGCCGTCGTGACCGCTTCTCCCGATCTACCCCAAAATGTTGTTGCCAGCGATGACGGGCCGATTACGTGTGTTAACACGAATATCCAGATTAATGTGACCAGTTCGACGTCTGGCGTAGTTTACCAGTGGACCGGACCGGGAGGATTTACCTGCACGGATCCAACATGTACTGTCCTTGTTCCAGGTACCTATCAAGTCACCGTGACGAATCCGGCGAACGGGTGCACTGTCACCGATTTCACTGTAGTGGGGTTGGATACATTGCATCCAGTATTGACGCCTACAGGCAATCTGATTACATGTTATGACCCGACCGTGTCTATATCGGTGGCATCACAACCCGTTTCAAATGTCACCTATCAATGGGCTGACCCATCCAACAATCCAGTTGGTGGAAATAATCCTTCCATTACGGCCGGTATTTCCGGCAATTGGAGTGTCCTGGTTACTACTACGGTAAATGGCTGTGCGACCATGGCTGTGGTTCCGGTGACGGCGAATACAACTCTGCCGATAATAGCCATTTTACAACCGGCCACGCTGACATGTGCCTCTCCCTCGGGTTCGATATCCGGCACGGTCAGTACGACCGTAAATTACCAGTGGGCAGGTCCGGGCATTAATGCGGGTAATCAGCAAGTTGCAAGCCCTACTATTACACTGCCTGGAGCCTATAATGTGACGATTACGGATCCGGTCAACGGTTGTACCAATACAGCCGGTACAACCGTATTGGAGGACAAAGCAAATCCGCAAGTCATCCTGTCTGATGGGGAACTGACCTGCACAAACCCCACATTTACGTTAACAGGAATTGTGACCCCTTCTACAGGCATTTCGGCCCAGTGGTTTTTAAATAACAATCTAATACCAGGTTCCTCAACTGTATTACCAGTCAGTCAGGCGGGGGCATACACCCTCCTGATCACAAATACGGCAAACGGGTGCACCAATCAGTCGCAGGCGGTGGTCACTCCAAACCAGGAAGATCCGGATATCGCAGCTACAGGTGGTGAGGTGACCTGTCTGGCTCCAATGCTTACATTGGCGGGTAGCTCAACGGCGACCAATGTTACTTTCGGATGGACTGGTCCGAATGGCTTTACTGCCAATACAGCGGTGGTCCAGGTTACCAATCCGGGCTCCTATATCTTTACGATAACTGGCAGTAACGGTTGTACCAGTCAGGTAAATGTGAG
>JBBQMA010000050.1:0-9825 GCA_038328415.1 Chitinophagales bacterium
GGTCAGCATTTAGAATTTGCCCGCGATTTACTAGATGTCCATTGCGAAAGACTGTTTTATTCATAAAAATTACTTTGAGTACAAACATAAAGACGGATTCTCTGCCACAGTTAACCCGTGAGAGATTATTTTTACGTCAAATTATTAATGTGAAGGATTTTCTCAGACAAAAGATAGGTGTTTTAGGTGGAGGCCAGTTGGGTAAAATGCTATGCCAATCCGGGTCACGATGGGGATTAGACATGTATGTGCTGGACAAAGATCCTACTTTTCCGGCCGGGCAAGTCAATCCTAATTTTGTTATTGGCGATTTTAATGTTGATGAGGATGTCTTTGAATTTGGTAGAGATAAGGATGTTGTTACCATTGAAATTGAGCATGTCGCTGTTGAGGCATTGGAGCGTTTGCAGCAGGAGGGGGTGGCTATTTATCCTAATCCTTCCGTTTTGCGAATAATCCAGGATAAAGGTGAACAAAAGCAATTTTTCACAAGACATGGGTTACCTACCGCACCTTTTCGCCTTTATACAGACAAAGCGGCGATTAAGGAAGCTGTTATGAACGGGGCTGAAGTACTTCCCTTTGTTCAAAAGACCCGAACTGCCGGTTACGATGGGCGAGGCGTGGCCATTATCAAATCAATAGGTGATATTGATAAATTGCTAGATGGGCCTTCGGTCATTGAAGATTTAGTGGATATGCAACGAGAGGTTGCTGTCATTGTAGCCCGGGATACGAAAGGCTCTATCCGCGCATTCCCCGTTGTGGAAATGAGGTTCAATATGAATGCAAACTTGGTAGAAATGCTTATGTGTCCGGCTAATTTAACCAGCACACAGGAGGAAGAGGCTAAATCTTTAGCTATTCAAGTCGCTGAGGTTTTTCATACGGTGGGTCTTTTAGCCGTAGAAATGTTTCAAACCCAAGACGGCCATTTTTTAGTTAATGAAGTAGCACCCAGACCGCATAATAGTGGACATCATACCATAGAATGTTGTGATATTTCCCAATACGATCAGCATCTTCGTGCAATCACCGGATTACCATTAGGTGATCCAATCCTTAATCGCCCTGGTGTAATGATTAATTTACTTGGTGAACCCGGATATTCGGGCCCTCCAATTTATAGTGGTTGGGAAACTTGCCTTCAAATTCCTGGTGTTCATATACACCTGTATGGTAAATCCGAGACCCGGCCCTATCGTAAGATGGGGCATGTGACCATAACTGCAAATACCCTAAATGAAGCGATTCAACAAGCCGAGAAAGTCCAAAACACCCTTAAAGTTATCGCATGATTACTCCTTTGGTTAGCATAATAATGGGATCTGATTCTGATCTTCCAGTAATGTCCGCCGCAGCACTGTTCTTGGAACGTATGGATATTCCCATTGAAATATCGATCGTATCTGCACACCGCACGCCCTTACGTATGGTGCAGTTTGCACAAAATGCCCATGAGCGGGGCATTAAAGTAATCATTGCCGGAGCAGGCGGAGCAGCTCATTTGCCGGGAATGGTTGCATCAATTTCCCCACTACCTGTAATTGGGGTACCCATTAAATCCTCAAATTCAATAGATGGATGGGATTCCGTACTCTCCATTCTCCAAATGCCCAATGGTGTGCCTGTAGCCACTGTTGCATTGAATGGAGCACAAAATGCAGGAATTCTGGCAGCACAGATTCTTGCATGCCATGATACTACCCTTCTTGCCCAAATACAGGCATTCAAGGCAGATCTATTAAATCAGGTAGAAATCAAGGCCGAAAAACTTGAAGCTCAAGGTTATCAAGCTTATTTGAAAGATTAAAATTGAATTTTTACTAACGCCATTGCATTCCTTATGCCATAATATTTTTAGGTTGTTCGTTTGGGCCTTATTTCGAAGAGAATGTCCATGGCATAGCCTCTTTCCGCCTCAACATCAAATTCTGCCGCATAAACCAATAAACACATATAAATATTTCTCATGTTGATCGCTGGGTAAACGCTGTCTTGATGCTTCAAGACAGTGGGAGTCCAAAACAGAGCATTGTCATGGTGATGCAACGAACAAGTTATCTCGTCAATGCATTATTTCGATGAGAGAAAGTCCTTAGTATCGCAACTCCGCACCACAGCCACAACTTCATAAAAGAAGTATTCCAATCTCATCAGAAACCAAGGTGATCGACCACAATCATTTTACTTCAAGTACATGATGAATTCAACTCTGCGGTTTAACCCTCTTCCTGTTTCGGATTTGTTGCTGGTCAAAGGTTTGGCATCCCCAAAGCCCGAGTGGATCATTCGTTGCGCTAATACTCCTCTGGATATCAAGAAATTATAGCAGGCTTTGGCCCTTTGTTCCGATAATTGCAAATTGGATTTCGAACCACCTATATTGTCAGTATGACCATTAATAATAAGATGGTAGTCAGCGTATCTGAGCATGATTTCAGCAATACGATCCAGCGTCCGGTAGGAATCGGGCAAGATGGTTGCAGATCCGGTTTCAAACTGGACGCTTCGCATAGCTAGATCAAGCACTGAACGATCGTCAGCCGATATGACCGGACAACCGTCATTACCCGCAGGCCCTTTTGTATCGGGACAGCGATCTAAATAATTGGGAACGCCATCGCCATCCTTATCTGCACTGAGATCAACGGATTGCTCTATTGGTGCAGGCACTTTGGGATCTGGAACGGGTGCAGATGGTACAGGTTTTGGCGGCGGACAACCACTATACGCAATAGTGCCTGTTTCATAGGGACAGGCATCAAGGGTATCCGGAATGCCATCACCATCACTGTCCTTATCCTCTATTGCAGGTTTTTCTTCAATCAAAGGAGGCGGACATCCTTCAAATTCAGGAGTACCGACTACATCCGGGCACTTATCAAGCAAATCAATGATTCCATCATGGTCTGAATCAGGACATCCTTCCTGATCCGAAGGACCAGCAAGTTCCGGACACCTATCATCTTTGTCCGGGATGCCATCTCCATCTAGATCTGGACATCCACTTAAGGCTGAAAGTCCAAACACATCCGGACATGCATCGTCCTTGTCTGCTACACCATCATTGTCCGTATCTGGACAGCCTTTAGTAGCAACGAGACCAGCAATATCAGGGCAGTCATCGAGGTGGTCCGCTATCCCATCATTATCCTTGTCAGGGCAGCCTTTACAAGGAATAGTGCCCGGGACGGTTGGACAGAGGTCCTCTGTATCCAATATACCATCTCCATCGGTATCTTTAGGTAGTACTTTTTTACGGAGGCCGGGCACGTACATGAATCCTAAGCCATATTGCAGGTTATCCTTCCCTTTTGCCATTGATACTCTGTATTCAGCCTGAAAATTGAGATAAAAGTCTCTTGTAAGCCGAATATGTGAGCCCAGACCCATAGGAAACTGAATGTTGGAATCTTCAAAATTTTCCATTACATATCCTCCCCCTGCGAAGATGTAGGGCGAAATGGCCTTGTCCGGATCAAACAACACGCCCTGTATCAATAAATCGGCACTTGCAAACCGAATATCTGTAGCTTGATTGGGAAACTTTGCAACGGCTAGTTTCAAGGGGATTACGGCATTCAGGTACTTAACACCTAAATTCCGGTAATAACTTAATTCGATTCCGTTGCTAATCTGCTGTGATTCAGCTAAATCAGCTATGTTAGGCGTATAATGGTCTAAAAAGAGAAATCGTGCGCCAACGCCATCGGGATAGATTGGCGTTTGACTAAGCACGGGTGAATAGAAAATGCCTGCCAGAAACAGCACTAATGGCCAACGATGGAGTCGGATCATGAAATCGGTTTTAGAATAGTACAAAGATAACAGAAATTCAGACGGACACCAAGCACACAATAATGCGCGCAATACATGGTGTACGTATACGTATATGTATTACCAGCTATTTGTACATTCTTGGAGCAGGGCGAGACGGGAAGAAGTGTTGAATGTGCATTTGGATCAGACTTTCAGCGGCGCTTTGGTGGCAACTCGAGGAAACAGCACTACGTGATTGGCATTTTCAGCGATAAAATAGTATTCGATTTTTTCTTTTATAAGACCCAAATTCAGTGTGAATGTCGTCCCAGTTTTAGTGGCCGGCTGATTCGAACGCTTCATAGTTGCCTTATTAAAAGTCTGGGTACCATTTTTGCGCCAATAGAGAAATACGTTATCGGAATATTTCACAACACATTGAAAAGCAATAGACTTTTTCAGGCGTTTTGCACTTTTTAGGTTAATAGCAGGCTGGGTAAGATTAAATATGGGGTGTTGGTCAAAGTAACGCAATCGTCCGGCCATTAGAGATTCAATACCTATGATGGGTACTTTGCCTAACATAACACTATCTGTTGCATTTTTTCGAAACTCTTCATAAGTATACAGCCCAAAAATTTCTTCTTTTACAGAAGAATCAATCAATTTCTGCCAAGTTGCAATGAGCTGTTTATACTTCCCATTTCGAATGAATTCATCCAGGATTGTACGAATATGTGCCATATAAATCTTGCGATAAAAGGGCACGGCCATAAGCTGCTTAATTAATGGCCTGTTAGGGTTTTCTTCATGGAGGAAAAGCGGTAATTCGGACAATTCATTATCGGACAAATTTATTTTATCAGCCATTCTAAAACCTCCGAATGATAGGTTTAAATCCCAAATCAGCGGCACAAACTGAGCATCTTGTAATTGGTAGATGAAATAGTTATGGCATAATCGGCCACTATAACTATCCAGATTTACAAGCAAGTTGTTGAAAGCAAGCATCCATAAGGTCCGGTCAACATCGAGTAAACTATCTAATGGGGGATCCTTTTGGTTCAATCTGTCCATAAAACCAATAAAAGCCCCCCATCCTGTATCAGATTTTATTTCGTACCAAGGCATATAACACGATGGATCATTGCCTAAAAACTCAAGACTACATTTGTCTGTTGATGGACATTGCGGCTCTGAGGGCTGTTCCCAATCAGGATCACATTTAAAAAATGCACCGTCTTTCTCTTTTAACCAGGATTGAAGGAAGGCCTTGTCAATATCCTGCGTCAACGTATACACCCCGAAATATTCGTCGTTAACAATGACACGGGCAAAGCCACTTCTTGGGGCCGGAATATAATGACCAGCGATATAATAGGACAAAACATCCCTTACGTAGCTGGGGTCCCGAAATCCATTTGAAAGTTTGATGTTTTTATAACCTACGGGAAATTGAAGGTCCTTTCTGAATTCATTCGCATCCAGTGTGAGAGGCAATTTCCTGGATCCTTGCTTTTTAACATTATTAAAAGAACTATTCCCTTTGAATCGGATACCAACGCTGTCCATTTTTATCCCGTCGAACCAAATGGTGGCAGAGAGCTTGTCTTTGCGGTCACTTGACTTATAGGATCTAAGTTTGTTTTCCCAATTCGGATCATCAAACTGGATCTTAATCTCATAGAGATGAAACGGATCAATACCAGTACTTGGCTTTTGACCTTGGGCTGCGACGATGAAAAGGAAGCAGGTAAAAAGTTCTAATGCAAACCTAATCCGGATTTGCATTAGTTGAGATCCTTCAATGAAACAGAAAGTTTTTTCTTTCTGTAGTCCTGAGGAAAGAAGCTTACACCAGCTGTTCCTTCAACCATAAGGTAATATTCAATTTCTGCAGCAGTACGTTCCCCCGGAGGAATAGTGATTGCATACGATTCCTGGCCGACACCCAAACCCTTAGTCTGCTTCGAGTCTAATAAAGTAGTCTTGAATTCATGATCACCATTCAATCTGTAGAATAGGTGTACACGTTTGGGTTGTTTATCAGCTACTACCTGGAAGGCAAACGCATCGATATCCGATTTGGCAAACTTGTCTCTCTTTGTTAATTCAACACCAACGATTTCAGGAGTTACGGCCCGAAAGCGTTCATGTTTTCTAAGAAAACTGACCCTAGCCTGCATAAAAGTGGCAAGTCCAGGTATTTTACTCTTAGTACCAATGGTTTTGTCCAGACTTCTGGAAAACTCTTCAAAACTATAATACGCTTTCTTTTCTAAAGAAACGGCATTGGAAATAACATTTTGAAGGGATCGAGTACGTATTATAAATGCATCTTCCTTGAAGTTGTCCTTGATAATTTGTTTGATATGAGAAACATACATCTTGTTATAAAGATCATTTGATAACAATGCATGAATAAGTGGTTTGGTAAGGTTGTCCTCATGCAGGAAAGGGTTGAGCTTTTCTAATTCTTTTTGGGATAGGTCCGAACCTTTCCCAGTGTTTTTATAACTTCCAAATGCGAGATTTAGGTCCCAAACGATAGGGGTGAAACGCCCGCTAGTATTTCTTACGAGGTAATAATTATGACTATATCGGCCAGAATAGCTACTAAGATTAACCAACACATTGTTATAAGCCAGCATCCATAATGTGGCATCAATATCCAAATACTCATGCGCTCTTGACGGTTCTTGGGTTAAGATACGTGTCAATTCAATAAGATCGGGCCATCCCTCCCCTTCTTTTACAGTGTAGTTATAAGGGTAGCAACCTGGATCATCTTCAAACTCAAGGTTAGCAAACGTTCCTTTTTTGCAATTTGCGGGGCTTTTATCCTTTTCCGTTTCGGGACTACATTTAAACAACGAGGTCCATTGATCCCCCCAAAGACTGGTTAAAAATTGCTTGTCTATAGGCTCTATATTAATATACAAGCCGGCATATTGGTCATTAACATATAGCTTGCAAAAATTAGCTCTGGGAGCAATCATATATTCTCTGGCAATAGCAAACCCAAGATATTCACGAAGATAAGTAGGATCTCTTAATGCGTTTGAAAGCGTCAGTCCTGTCAGTCCCTGATGATTTTGGTCCGGGTGAATGTAGTCTAGTTTGATTTGGAATGGGTTTTTGGAGCCCTTATAAGCGTAGGATGTTTGCCCACGATAGCGAATTCCGATGTTGGGATACTTTACACCATCAATTTCGGCGGCCCCAACAATCATACCTTCGCCATACATTTTCATTGAATCCAAAACTTCGGACCAATTTGACTGTCGGATGGTCAGTTTGATTTCGGAAATATGACCTTCTTCAAAGATTGAAGGCGGCAATTGTGCAAGGACATGGGTATGGAATGATACCAAAAAACCTAATGCAGAAAGGAGGTAGAGCAATCGCTTCATAATAGAAATAGATAAAATAAGTGGCAATGATACTAAAAAACCCATAGAAGGTGGCTAACCATAACAAAAACTGACCATTAGTTCCTTGACATCGGAAGGGGGGATTTTACTTCTTCGAAGTTACCAGTTTGACGATTTTTTCGAACCTCGTTCCATAAAAAGTATTGACCATTCATGACGACATATACTCCAGGAGGTAGCACCTGAACAAAGGCTAATGCCGATCCCAGGTTAAAAAAACCATCTGAAGAGGTGCCAAATGCATAGGGAATCATAGCACCGGTTAAGACGATGGTTTTATCATAAAGTGCAGCATGAGCCAACGCTTGTGCAGTCTCTACGATTCGATCAGTTCCATGCGTAATAAGTATCCGATTAGAACTTGTCTTTGCGCAATTGTGAAGGATAATTTCTCTGTCCGCCTCGTTCATCTCAAGGCTATCAACCATCATAAGCGTCTTGATATCAATGTCTAGCGTACATCTTCCGCGCTCAAACATCTCGGAAAGGTGTGTATTTTTAAAAAATAATTCACCTGTTATAAGGTTGTATTCTTTGTCAAAAGTACCGCCCGTTACAAAAACTTGGATCATAGATAGCCTGGATTAGTCTGCAAGACCTAAAGATAAGGCAAATCCATGGTTATATTACCTTATCCGCACAGCAAGAGGAAGCAAACGCATCGGGTTTCATTTTAAGAGCAAAGCCCATGCTTTTTATATAGCCCATAGCCTCTTTTAAAGCAATGTTGGATTCAAATTGAGGATCGGTATTGATATCAGCATGGACTTCCAGGTCTACATCATATCGGTCAAGTAGTTCAAACAATTCATATGCAATCTCAACGGATCTGGAAACCTCAATAATCATCCTTTCCCGGAGCGACATAGAACGTTTTAGGGTGGAATTTTGGATAAACATGAAACCACCCTTCTTCTCCCTCAGAAAAACGATAACTGATGCAAAATCAATATCAATGCCTTTGATTTGCGAGTCTGTACCGATACACACTTTGAGGCGATGATTGAATTGTTTTTCAGTGAGGATAGTCTTTTCGACCGCTTCCCGAATAGGTTCGGCAATGGCTTCTCCATTTAATCTTCTCCAATTCATATTGTTGTGGTTTCCCAAAGATATTTAATTTATTACCGGAAACCACGGATCCTTTATGTAATGTTTGTATTAAATCTAAATCGATGATTAAATTACCACCTAAAAAAGTAATAAATAAAGAGCGTCATCATTTGGCGCGCGGAGGGATGACACATAATATGCTTCCTTTTGGAACTAATCAAAATATGGGGCAGAGCTATGGCAAATGGTCAAGCTTTTGAAGTTCCTGGCCCTGGCAATGTATTATAGGACTAGGGAAATTTTCAATCAGACGGTAATCATGCGTGGCAAAAAGAACGGCTGTGCCGTTAGCGCGGGCCAAATTGCGAATAAGTCGGGTAATATCGTCGCTTGTTTCCGGATCTAAATTTCCTGCTGGTTCGTCAGCCAATAACAATTTAGGTTCATTTAGCAATGCCCTTGCGATAGCCAAACGTTGTTGTTCACCTCCTGAAAGCTCTGCGGGGTATCGATGGCCATAGGCGGACAGTTGAGTATCTTTCATAACCTTGGCGATTCTTTCATTTCGGGCTATTTTTGAGATCCAACCGGTGGCAAGGAGTACGAAATCAAGGTTATCATACACTGTTTTTTCACGGAGAAGAAAAAACTCCTGAAAAACAATGCCTAAATTTCTCCTAAGACCGGGGATTTGCCGTTTAGTTAAGGTCAACATATCGATTCCGGTCACATTTGCCTTCCCCCCTTCCCATGGCCACTCACCATAAATTGCCTTTATCAGACTGGATTTCCCACTTCCAGTTCGCCCGATGAGGTATAAAAACTCTCCGGGCACCATGTCAAAGTTGATATTTTTCAGAATAAGTTCCTTGCCACGTAGAATGTGACTACCTTCTATTTGGATGACCTTTTCCTGCACCTTTCCATATTTGGCTTAAAGATAGGCAAACTTAGGAGGTGTCTAATTTGTTACGCTTTTGGTAACTGGATACATTATCTTTACGGTGCTTAAGTTTATTATCATGAAGAAGATTTATGTGATCGCTGGGGTTCTGATATTGGGAGGGATTGTTTTGCTCATTTCCGCTGCAGGGGATATGTCAACATATAGCTCGTTTTCGGATGCAATTCAGTCAGGCAACAAGGTGAAAGTCGTAGGCAAGCTAGCCAAGGACAAGGAGCTATATTACAATCCAACCGAAAACCCAAACTACTTTTCCTTCTATATTTCTGATAATAAAGGTGAAGTGCGTAAAGTAGTATTGAATGCTGCAAAACCGCAGGATTTTGAGCTCTCTGAACAAATTGTTGTGACAGGCAAGATGAACGGTGACGACTTTCAAGCTACTGAACTCCTAATGAAGTGTCCTTCCAAGTATAAGGACGAAGAAATATATCTAAAGACTGAGAGCTGATTCCATCTGACTTTATGAGTGAAATTACATACTACGGTGAACTCTTGTGGCCCGGACAACTAGGCCACCTGGCCATCTTAGCTTCGTTTGTATTTGCGTTATTAACTGCATTTTCTTTCTACAAAGCTGAAAAAAATGGGCAAGATCCCCAATGGTTAAGA
>JBBQMA010000051.1:0-9788 GCA_038328415.1 Chitinophagales bacterium
AGCTCTTTTAAAACCTTTTCACGTTCCTCTTCAATATTAATCTCCGCTTCAAAGGCCACAAATAACTTTTCGGTATCAGCCATTAACGTAATACAGCCGGCAGGCTCTTCCTCTGTTGGTTTCAGCGCAGCCAGATTTGCCATTTTCATCACCAAAGGCAATGCGCCTGTCTGCGTTAATAAGCTGTCTGCTTTGGTCGAAGAAGCCCACCATACATTCAATGATTCTTTGAGCGCAATTTGTTTTTCGGCCCTGAGCTCTCGTATAGCTGCCACAATTTTATTTAAAATGGCCATGTCCTCTGACAATACCGGGTTCACTTTTTTGTGTTTTATCAGTGGCGTGACCATACAGTCCTCACGCTCGGGTCTGCTGCGCAATAAGTGCCAAATCTCCTCTGTAACGAAGGGCATGAATGGATGTAACATGCTCATCAAGTCGCTGAAGAAATCTACCGTACGATCATAAGTTGGCCGGTCGATTGGCCGGCCATAAACGGGTTTGACAAGTTCGAGATACCAACTACAGAAATCGTCCCAAATAAACCGATACAGATCCGTTAGCGCTTCTGAAAGTCTGAATTGACTAATTGATGATTCCTGGTCTTCTTGTAACTGGGCCAGTCGCTCTTCCATCCATTGGATAGCAAGTTGATTTATTTCAGCGGCATCCGCAGTGTCAGGGTTGGGTACGATTTCCCATTGCTTAACCAATCGGAGTGCGTTCCACATTTTATTGCAAAAGCGCAATCCCTGGTCACAAAGCTGACTTTCATCAAGGATTTTATTGGTTTTTACATCAAAAGGTGCATCAAACACGATGTCATTTCCTGCAGCAGCGGAAGACAACATACCAAAACGGACTCCGTCGGCACCGTATTTGTCCAATAATGCCAGTGTATCGGGGCTGTTGCCTAATGATTTACTCATTTTGCGCCGCATTTTGTCGCGGACCATGCCCGTGAAATACACATCTTTGAACGGCATATATCCCTTTTTATGCCCGGGCAATAATGCAGGTCCCCACTCATATCCGGCCATGGCCATTCGTGCCACCCAAAAGAAAATAATATCCCACCCGGTAACCAGCACCTGAGTTGGATAATAATAGGCTAGTTCTTCTTGGTTCTTAAAGCCATCAAATACTGATATTGGCCATAACCAGGATGAAAACCACGTGTCCACAACATCCTCATCCTGATACAAATCCTCAATTTGTAAGTTTGGAATCCCTGTTTGAATTCTAGCTTTTTCCAATGCTTCTGTCGCGGTTTTGGCGACAAAAATCAGCGGATTGTCTGTCCCATTTGGTTGGTAGTACCAGGCCGGAATGCGTTGCCCCCACCACAATTGCCGGCTAATGCACCAGTCGCGGACATGATCTGTATCCAACCAGTTTTGGTACATATTTACAAATTGAGGAGGATGGAATTTTATCTCATCCTGCCTCACAGCATCCAGGGCTTTTTGTGCAAAGTCCTTCATTCTTAAAAACCATTGGAGTGTAAGTCGGGGCTCTACAATGGCATTTGTTCGTTCTGATCGACCCACTTTGTGTAGGTATTCTTCTGTTTTTACCAGGTAACCGCCCGCTTCCAGCATCGGCAGAATCAGTTTGCGTGCGTTGAAGCGGTCCTCACCGACAAGGAGCTGAGCAGTTTCATTCAACCGGCCATCAGGGGTTAGAATGTCGATTGTTTCCAATTGATGTCGCTGGCCTATTTCATAGTCATTAGGATCATGGGCGGGAGTTATTTTTAGAGCCCCGGTGCCAAATTCACGATCGACATAGGTGTCTGCAATAACAGGGATTGGCCTGTTAATAAGCGGAACTAAAACGGTTTTGCCGATCAGGTGGGCATAACGTTCGTCCTCAGGATGTACAGCTATTGCAGCATCACCAAGGATTGTCTCTGGTCTTACTGTCGCAATGGATATGCTTTGGCTAACATCATCTGCTACCGGGTACTTTAGATAATAAAGGGTATCTTTTTCTTCCGAATAGATCACCTCTTCATTGGAGAGAACAGTGAGTGCCTGCGGATCCCAGTTTGTCATCCGTAAGGCCCGATAAAGTTTCCCTTTTTCAAAAAGATCTACAAAGGCTGCGATAACAGCCTCGCTTAGGCTGTCTTCCATCGTGAAACGCGTCCGCTCCCAGTCAGCTGAAGCCCCTAGTCGTTTGAGTTGATCCAATATAATGCCTCCATATTTGTCCTTCCATTCAAAGGCATATTTCAGGAATTCTTCCCTGCTGATATCTCGTTTTTTAATGCCTTTTTCCCTTAATAATTGGACAACTTTTGCTTCAGTAGCAATCGAGGCGTGGTCGGTTCCAGGAACCCAACAGGCATTTTTCCCATCGAGTCGGGCCTTCCGAATTAGGATGTCCTGGACGGTATTATTCAACATGTGACCCATGTGGAGTACTCCTGTGACATTGGGCGGGGGCATGACAATCGTAAATGGCTCACGATCATCGGGGACAGATCGGAAATATCCTTTGTTCATCCAATATGGATACCATTTATTTTCAATATCCAATGGGCGATAATGGGTGTCCATGTAGTTACTTGTTTCTTGTTATAGTTCAGCTATTGTGCCAAATATTATACTTTTTCCCCATAAGTGCCGATCCATGGGGAATTTCATGATTTGAACACCAATATTTGGCTTATAAATCAAGACATGCATCCACTTATCTTCCGATTCAAAGTCAGGCGTTTCCCAATTGTGCAGGAAGCGATCCCTACCTGTCGTTGTTGTTAACAGAATGATGGTCGATTTGTCCTCCTTCTGCATAAACTGGTCGTTTAATACCTGCTCCTTACCAGTCTGATACGTTTTCAGATTGGCCACTTTCAATTTAATTTTTGCCGCCAGAGCTGGTCCAATTCGAAGGTAGTCAGGTATATACATGTCCTGAAATACGTTAGCTTCAATCCATTTCAACATGTCTAGGCTGGAGGGCTCATTTAGCTCGGTCTCCCGCAAAATCGGGAATAGAACAATTGTTAGCTGTGCAGTATCCGCAAAGTCGATAGGGACAAATTGGCCTTGGGTAAAGTGAACACCTAGATGATCGATCCTGGAAAAGAAATTATTTTCCGATTCTTGAGAACAGGCAAGCAAGCTCATGGTAAGGCATAAAACCATCTGCCATGTTATATGACCTCTTTTCCTCTTTTGAGGACTGATTACAGAAAGTTGGGATTCATCATTCATTTTTCTTCCCGCTCAAAAAAATCGAACTCCGCTTGTTGAAGAAAAAGCAAGTCGTCCAAGGTTTCCCTACGCCTAATTAAATAATCCACGCCTTCCCAAATGAGTACTTCTGCGGGGCGAAAGCGTGAATTGTAATTGGAAGCCATCGCATATCCATAAGCTCCAGCATTTCGGAAAGCCAGTATATCTCCTTCATGGACTTCCGGTAATCGGCGGTTTACGCCAAAGGTATCTGTTTCACAAATGTAGCCGACAACAGTGTAGATTCGAGGTCTCCCCAGAGGATTTGAAATGTTCTCTATGGTATGCCAGGAATTGTAGAACATCGGTCTGATAAGGTGGTTTAGACCGGTATCCAAACCAACAAAAACAGTAGATACCGTCGTTTTTATCACGTTAGTACGTGCAAGAAAAAGCCCGGAATCACTCACAAGAAACTTGCCGGGTTCAAACATCAGTGTTAATGATTTACCATAAGCAGTACAAAATTCATTAAAACGTGTGCTGATCTGTTCGCCAAACTCTTCGATATCTGTATCAATATCACCATCCTGGTAAGGGACTTTGAATCCACTGCCAAAATCAATGTACTCAAGGTTTTTGAAATGTGCAGCGATGCCAAACAGGATATCACACGCATTTAGAAAAACCTCAACGTCCAAAATATCTGATCCTGTGTGCATATGCAACCCGGCTATATGAAGACCTGTTGCCTCCACTACGCGCAATACATGTGGCAATTGGTGAATAGAAATACCGAATTTTGAATCTATGTGTCCAGTAGAGATTTTACTATTCCCCCCTGCCATGATATGTGGATTAATTCGGACGCAAACGCTTGCACCGGCATGTTTGTGGCCAAATTGCTCAAGGATGGAAATGTTATCTATATTGATTAAAACCCCAAGATTGAAGGCCTCATCGTATTCATCCAGCGAGACACAATTGGGTGTGAATAGAATATCTGGTGGGGAGAATCCAGCTAAAATGCCAAGTCGTACTTCCTGTATAGACACACAGTCCAATCCTGCACCAAAGTGTTTGAACAGCTTGAGAATATGTACATTGGTATTTGCCTTACAGGCATAAAAGATCCTGGAAGAGGGCACATTTAGCGCATCACAAATACGGCGATATTGCTGTTCCATGATAGCGCCTTCGTAAACATACAGCGGTGTTCCATACTTTTCAGCCATAGCGAGCAATGGGATAGGCCCGTCCATAAAATAATGTCCTTGATGAAGATGCATAATTGATTCTGTAATGGTGCAAAAGTGCAAAAATAACGGATTATCATGGTTGTCGGCCTATTTGATGTTGCCATACACCTAACTCACTTTAAATTGCATCTTACAACTGATATCTTGAACTATTGGATCTAAATAATTTAGTTGAAGAATGCCTGGGAGGCAATCGGACAGCACAAAAGCAGTTCTATGATGGTTTTGCACCCTTTTTACTTGGCGTGTGTGCCCGATATTTAAAAAATCGTATGGAGGCAGAAGATGCAATGATCATGTCGATCCATAAAGCGCTAACCCAATTAGATCGCTTGCGCGATCGATCGACTATAAAAGGGTGGATGCGTCGTATAGCTGTAAATGAATGTCTTATGGTGTTGCGTAAGAAACATGTAGTTATCCTGGACGCAGATCAGGTTGTTATTCAAAGTCAGGATTCAGATGTGAATTTGGACCTTAATGCCAGTGATATTCTATCGTTGCTTGCCCACCTGCCAACTGGATACCGCACAGTATTTAATCTCTATATTTTGGAAGGATACACGCATAAGGAAATAGGAGAGATGCTTGGCATAAGTCTGAATACGTCAAAATCCCAACTTATTCAGGCGCGAAAAAAATTGGCACAACTGATGGGAACACAAAACAACTTAACAGCATGAAATCAGATCATCTGAATACAAATGACACCCTAAATCAAACTTATCAATTGTTTGAAAAGGGCTTGGTCAAGGCGTCGGATTCACTCTCTATTCAGCCCAATCCGGATTCATGGAATCAGTTGGAATCAATGATTGATACTGATAAAAGGCAATCACCGAGACGTACTTATTCGTTATCCCAATGGATAAAATATGCTGTTGCCGCATCATTTGTCCTTGCTGTAGGTGTTTATGGAATTAACCACTTATCCAAAGCACCTAAACTTGTCCAAGAGGATCTTGGCGTAGATGCAGCCCCTTATTTCACATCATATCTTGCCGCATCGCACCATATTGCTGGCTATGCACCCGTATTGGAAGGCAGTCGTGTAAATAAGTTGTCGCCACAAAATGTACCTATTAATGCGGCTTCAGAAGATACCTTTATGGAGTTGTAACACATGGTGATTAGGAATAACTACCTCTGGCATTCGATAAGGGTGCCGGAGAATTATTTCCTCTGAAGGGGTAAGGTAATCCAACAGGGGCTTGATGAAGCGGTTTGAAAAGTTGCTTCGATGTTTTATAAAACACAACAACTCGACGGGTACGGCTCCTACTGAACTTTTAATTTCTTCAGCAGTGCGAGAGAAAACGACTGTTTTTGAACGAGTAGCAATGCCCGCGTCAACCAAATCAAGAAGCATATTCAGGTAAAGCTTGTAAGGCGGATTTTGTGTGCGGTCATATCCAAGAAAATGGGCTTCAAGTTCACCGTTCGTATTGGCTATGGCACTCATAAATCCAATGAGCTCAGATTCCAAATAATAACCTGTGATTTGAACACGATCGCCAAGGCGTTCTGCTAAGGCAGGGAAGTATTCAGGATGGATCGTGATTACATTGAAGCCGGAATCATCAACCACTTGCTGATAGAGGTCAAATATTTTATCTTTTGCAGCTCGTATTTCGTCTACTGACAGGACACGCCGTTGCACTTTTGCATCCAATAACTTTCTGGCTTTATTTGCCCGCACGCGGTATTTACTACTCAGTGCCTGCAGATAATCTGCATATGACGTCCAGGACGGCTCGAGGTGCATCACCATACTTGGCAAAATACGAAAGTCATGGTATCCCTTCTTTTGAAGCCCACCTCTCAACATTTCAGCCTGTTTGTGAAAGTCTTTTAATAAGGTTACGGAGATGGTTGTACCGGAATTATCTAAATCGGCCCGAATAGCATGTAATACCTTCTCAACTATAAAACTGCTGTTGAGGGATGGGTCTGAAAAAGCAAATCCGTGTTCTCCTGACAGCATCAGATTGCCACACACCAGTGTGTTGAAGCCCACTTGCCTCGCCACAAGCCCTTTTAGATTTTGTCCAAAAGTGTGAAAGAAACAACGGGCTGTTTCCATTTGTCGGTGGTAACGAATACTCTCTGCACCGTTAAAATAGACAATTTGGGTATAGACCAGGCCTACGGGCTTTCCGCATTGAAGGACCAGGGCGTATCGGAAATGGATACCTGCCGGTGGATGTTTTTCAACTATTGCCAGGTAATCATATTGCAGGAATAAATTGTCGCTCGGGGATACTTCTGCCCATGCTGATTGACAATCCACAATCGAAGTGTAAATTTGTATAACGATGTCTTCCTGATTAATCCTGTCCTTCATATGTGCAGCATAACAATGTGATCGGGGTTAATTGTTCAAAGGAAACAGCGATTTTTACTTTACGATGTAGCTTTGTCTAAAATTGCGACGGTGAAAACATTTCTGCTTTTTGGTATATCCATAGTTTTCTTTTTTTTGACATCATGTGTATCCTCACGGAAATATGAAGAGCTGGCAGCTTCCAAGTCCAGATTGGAGCGTGACTATGATGACCTACGAAAGGTACGTGATGAAAAACGTGACCTTGAAATTGCTCAAAGTAAGATCCAAGATGATTTGGTTATCAGCAAACAGGAAATCCAAAGGCAACACGCAGTGATCCACAGTCTGGAACAGGGGCGTGATGATCTCACTGTGCAGATGAATAATCTCATTTCCCAAAACCAGGCACTGCTAAGCGCCTCATCTAGTGAAAAACAATCATTGGTCGAAGAAATTTTGGCTAAAGAAGCAGAAATCAACCGTCGTGCGCTGACCCAGGATAGCCTAGCGCGAGTCCTCACACTCAGGGAACAATCGTTTAAATTAGTAGAAGCTGAATTGGCGAATAAGGAGCAACGAATCGATGAGCTCAACAAACTGCTTAAAGATCGGGAGGTGGCGTTGACCAGCCTGCGCACCGGTCTTTTAAATGCATTGAAAGGATATTCAGCGGCAGACCTTAGTGTCAGGGAAGAAAATGGCCGTGTATACGTCTCGCTTTCTCAAAACTTGCTGTTCCCTACAGGCAGTGACAAGGTGGACCCCAAAGGGGTGACTGCGCTGCAGCAATTAGCAGGCGTACTGAAACAGCAAATGGATATCGAAATCCTGGTTGAGGGTCATACGGACACAGACGGCAGTGCAGAATTCAACTGGGATCTTAGTACCAGCCGCGCCACCTCTGTCGTAAAGATTCTGACCAAAGATGGAGTTGATCCAAAAATGATCACTGCCGCAGGCAGAGCATTTTATCTCCCGATTGCCCCAAATGATAATGCTGATGGTAAGGCAAAAAATCGTCGGGTGGAGATTATTATTGCTCCCCAACTAGAGAAGATCCTTCAGATGATCGGGTCCTGATAAATGACCGAATTTTCCAAGTAGGTCGATTAACAAAATGTGGAGCGCCATTATCCAACAATGGTGGTGATTCAAGTTTCTTTTTCAAACATTTTTGTGATTTGTCTAAGAAGGAATCTGAAATTTGGCAACGTGTAGGGCTAGCAGATTAGGCAATAACAAGGTATCTTTAGGAGATGAAAGTCACATTCTTTCTACTATTTCTGGTCACATTGATAATTTCTTGTATGCCAAAAACCCTTCATGTCACGCCAAGCGATGAATTGGATGCGAATGAACGCATTATTCGATTGACAAAAGGTCCTTGTTTTGGGTCTTGTCCCGTCTTTGATTTGGATATTTATGCCAATGGCAGGGTGGTATTCATGCCACGAATGTTTACCTTGATGGAGGATACGGTTACATCAAACTGGCCATTGGAACCTATACTGTCTGCATTTTCTCAAGCCGGGCTGGACTCCATGTCTTCGGAGTATTTGCAACCCATTTCAGACATACCAACCTATTCGTTAACCTTTCAAAAAAAGAGAATCCGATGGAATGGGCTAGCTCCACGCATTCTTTATAATCTGATGGGGGTTCTGGATTCTTTAGTAATAGATGAAGGCTGGCTCGAACCAAGCGAGAAAGTAGCACAGGATGAGGCCACGATAGAACTTATTGTCCGGTTGACGCAGGCCGGCGACGATTCAAGTTGGCTTGAACTTTATCGTGATTACAAACTTTCGATAGCCCGTAAAGTAGATACTACCGGAGAATATCTCATTCTCCAATACGATGAAGATTCCATTAGTGCGAATGAATTAATCAGGTTGTTACGAAAGGACACACACGTAAAATCGGCGTCCCGAAGCAGGGTAGCCCAGTTTAGAAACTAAAATCCAAATCCGACAAAATTGCCCACTGCATTCCGTCGGTAGGGTATTTTTATAAAATCTAGCGTGGAAGGTTTGACTTTGATCATAAACGTATAGGCACCAATTTCCGGGTACCAGCCAAAGATCATTTCCCAACAATGCAGGTCGCGGATGAAGTTGAAACTTGGATAGGTAATTTGTTTGGAGCGTAGATCATAACCAATGTTTCCGATGCCAATTTGCCATTTTTCAGAAATGCGGATGCTGCCGGAAGTATTGACACTGTTGGTGGTAATAGTGAGTGTATCCTTGCCATTGACGGGGCGAATGTCTGCGTTAATATTGTGTTGAATGCCAAAAGATTCAAACAGTCCGAGGAAATCGTCTGTAGGAGCGGCAGGCTCGCCGGTAAAGAGTTCACGCAGCTTGCCGATAGTTACATTTGTAGTCAGACGGAAACTCGCCTGGACGAAGCGCAATGGCTTTTTGTTGGTGTTCCAATAGAATTTATTCACCGATCGGCCATTTTCCATGGCATAGGGATCAAAGGTAATGCCGACATCCAGTCGGGAGATTCGTTTAAATAAATTACTGCCACCTGAAAGTCTGACCTGGCTCCATTTTAAGCTGTCAGCAAAAAAATTATAGCTACCCGATAAAATAATATTGTCAAAGAGGTTGACTTTTTTAGCCAGGGTGTCCTTGCGGCTAAAATATTTGGCTTCAAATATATTATTTAGGGAATAATTCAGGGACATTGCTCCTTCTGAATAAGCTGGCGCTCCAAATGGTCCTCCATCAAAATAGGAATAGCGCTGGACGTCACTAAAATCCGATTCCCGGCCAAGGGAATAGCTGTCAAACCACCTCTGTCCGGCATTTCCCGGCGTGAAGTTCAAGTTGACATTCGGCTTGATAGTGTGTCGAAGCCCTCGTAAAAAACCCTTTTTAAAACGAATCGTTCCAAAGATTGCCGTATTCATTCCCATACCAAAACTCAACGATCGGAAGGTTTTGAAATCCCGTTCAAGTCGATCCACTGGTGTACCGTAGCTTAGGGTATCCGTTTCAATCCTTAGCA
>JBBQMA010000052.1:0-9779 GCA_038328415.1 Chitinophagales bacterium
GCCATAGTGCAAATGCAATCAGTAAAACAAAAGCGGCTTCCATTGTTTTGGCCAAATGAATATCAAAGAGTCGCTTGGATTGTTTATCCAAACTTGATTTCAAAATTTGCCACTGAGCTGACTGGTAACGCGACTGATGAATTTGCAATTTAGCTTTCACCACCTCCTCAAACGATTGTGCTTGAAGTTCTGAAGAATTTAAATCAGCGGAAAACCGATCCCACGCTCCGGCAGGTACTGCTGATGAGTGATTTTCAAGCTGCTTTTTGATCGTATCGTCAAAATTCATAGTCACTTATCCTTTTTGGTTTAATGCAGCTTGTAGTTTTAAACGTGCTTTTACCAAATTTGATCGAGAGGTGCTTTCAGTTATTTCCAGCAATTCTCCAATTTCTTTATGAGAATAACCTTCAAGCACATATAGATTGAAAACTATTCTATAGGAATGTGTCAATTTTTGCACCTGCTCCAAAATCTCTTCTGCTGAAAGCATGTCTAACGCCGAGACAACATCACTTTGCAGAATAGACGATTCATCAATTTGCTCCGACCTGTGTCGCTGGTTCCTCCGATAATGATCGATACAAGTGTTGACAATGATGGTTCTTATCCAAGCCTGTATCGATGTTCCGGGTTTATAACGGCCGATATATCTAAAGACTTTAATAAAACCTTCATGTAACATATCCTGGGCCTCTTCTTCCTGTGTGGCGTAACGGAGACAAATACTCATCATTTTACCGTAATGATCCTCATACACGCGTTGTTGTGCCCAGCGTTCTTGCCGGATACATGCCTGTACAAGGTCATCTTCCCTAATTGTCTGATCCAGAATCAGGTCCATCCCCATATGAACGGAATTTTTCCGACCGACAATATACAGCCTTTAACGAAAGTTACGCTTAGATTGCTGCCTTGCGGTTCATTTTTATCTTCAATTGACCCCTAGTTTACAAAAGAATCAGTTTTTAAAGTTTTAAGCAGGTCATTTGAATGAAAAAGAGGAACTTTGAAATAAAGTACTTTTACAGTCTATGAAATTATATGCTACTCAACTTTTAGTGCTCTTGTCTCTATTTTTTGGATGTTCATCATCCGGTGACAAAAAGGCAGACCAAGTGGAAACCGGTTATCCTGAGATTGACAAAGCCTCGTTGGCTATTGAGCAGGCTCCTGCTGATCCGACTGCCTATTATCAGCGTGCTGAAGCCTATAACCTTTACGAAGGGTACGACCAGGCTATCCGTGACTTGCAAAAAGCGATTAGTCTGGACAGCAATTATGTAGCAGCCTATCATTTATTGGCGGATACCTACCTGGATTATTACAATTCGAGGATGGCCCTAAATACGATTCAGGAAGCAGCCGCGCGTTTTCCGGGCAAGATTCCGACTTTGCTTAAGTTGACCGAGTTCCAATACATCCTGACAATGTATGATGGTGCAAAGGTTACGCTGGGCAATGTCTTATCGAAGGATCCATTGAATGGGGATGCCCGGTTTTGGCAAGGCATGATTGCACGCGATGAAAACAAAGCTGAAGATGCCATTCGTTATTTCCAAAAGGCGACCGAATTAGATCCTTTTTTAATTGATGCCTGGGTTGAATGTGGAAAATTGCTCAGTAAGGAGAAAAAACCTTTAGCTATCCGGTATTTTCAAAACGCTGTCGATCTCGATTCTATGAATGCTCCGGCATGGCACGCCTTTGCGGAGTATTACCAAAATCAGGAACAATTTCAACAGGCACTGGAAACTTACAAGCGATTGATCCTGATCAATCCGGATTACCATGAAGCCTATTATAATAGCGGACTGATTTACATGGAAATGGATAGCCTCATGAAAGCCAGGACACAGTTTGATCTTACCATAAAGGTTGAACCAACGATGGCAATGGCTTATTTTGCCAGAGGAAATACATTCGAACTGGAAGGGAATGTCCCTTCAGCTCAAAAGGATTACGAACAGGCACTTGCACTTGATCCTTCACTGGACCGGGCCCAGGATGCCATTAAACGATTGGTGCAATGAAGGGGCAATTCCATTACAAGTTCTTAGCCTTCTTGGTGGCTGCAACCCTGGCCCCCTTGATGGAAGTCGGGGCTCAGGAATTAAAAGAGACACCTTTACAAGCCAGAACGCCTTCCTATGTCGTGGAAACGGCACGGAGTGCTGCTCAGATAATTGCTGATTACCCTTTTGATATACAGCTTCTTCGGCCTGAAGGGGACACTATCTTGTCTACAGATGTTTTTCCGGTGAATGGCAAGCCGACAATTCTTCTGTTTTGGCTTACAACCTGTTATCCTTGCAAAATGGAATTGGAAACGTTGCAAAAAGTGTATTCGGAGTGGAAAAAAGATACTGATTTCAACTTAGTTGCCATTTCTACTGATTTCCCTAAAAATTATCCGGCTTTTGGCGATCGAGTTCGTCAAAGTCAATGGCCATGGCCGGCTTATATCGATCTTCATAGGGAATTCAGCAAGATATTGCCCGGTGGGTTGAACGGGCTGCCCCAGACGTTTATATTGGATCCAGCCGGGCAGATAGTCTATCACAAACGCAAATTTCGTCCGGGTGACGAAGCAGAGATTTATGAGCAAATCAAACGTGCAGAAGGAAAGAATGCAGATTAAGTATTATCTTGCAAAAATTAAAAATTGTAAATTATGGCCATTATGAAGGTTATTGAACTCATGGGTAGCTCCGAAAAAAGCTGGGAAGATGCTGTTTCAAAAACAGTAAAAAAGGCTTCCAAGTCGGTTAAAAATATTCGCTCGGCATATGTCCAGGATATGAGTGTTTCCGTAGTTGAAGACAAAGTGTCTGAATTCCGGGTTACACTCAAGGTGACGTTTGAAGTTGAATAGACGTTTGTTAACCACATTAAAAAAGCCGGAACAGTCTCACACTGTTCCGGCTTTTTTATGGTTTGACGGTTCGTCGCTTAGTAAAAATCTGAGCGATTATCTTCGATTTTTGCTGACTTACGCATGGCTTCAGCAAACCGGAAAGCGGCTGAATTTGCTCGTTGCGCACCGATCTGCTGGCGAATTTGCGCCACATTTGCAGGAGGCATATCAGCAGGTTTATTCAGGATCTGCGCGATGTATACACCATTATTTCCAACGATAGGTTTTGAAACAGCCCCTACAGGTAAGCTGGTAACTATACCAACAAATTTAGGTTCATTGCCCACCCCTGTAAGGAATGTATTGGAAAAATTGATGTTCGTAGCCGAATCAATTGAAATGGCATAGCGGTCTGCAATGGCCTGCAAATCAGTAGTCCCGGCAATTTGTTCTGCTATCTTTTTACCCTTTGCCTGGTTGCGAACGGCCATTTCAACTTCTGTGCGAACGTTTTCAAGCTTAGGGGATCCTGCTGGATTGATTCTGTTCAGAGCGACCACAACATATTTATTTGTGTACTTGAGTTCTTCATCTTCAAAGGCATAAACATCAGGCGATACGTCTCCGGTAGATTTTTGTTTGAATGCCCAGCGAATAATATCACGCGAAGCACTTCCCTGACCAAGCAAACCGAGGCGATAGTCATTAGCCTTGAACAAACTGGAGCTTTCGATAACCCAATCTTTAGCCTGAGTTGCTGCTTTCTCCAATTCCTCCAGCGTACGGTAACGGCTAACGAGTTCAAGTGCCCTCTGGTATTCTCTTTTCAGTGATTCCTCTGATGGAACGATGGGCTCATTGAGCATAGCCAACCGAATGCCAGTTTTGTTTTCTATGAACTTGCGATCAGTTACTTGTACCAGATGCACTCCAAATTGAGAGGTGACTGTATACAATTTACCTGGTACTGCTTTGTAAAAAATTAGATCATTAAATGGTTTGACCATTTGACCGGGTCCTGTGAATCCAAGGTCACCGCCACTGGTACGTGTGGCATCCTGTCCGTATTGAAAAGCAAGCGTATCAAAGGATACTGCTCCTGATTCAATAACGCCAATCAGGCTGTCCAGTGTTGTTTGGGCCTGAGCCATACTGGCCGGATCTTTGGCCTGGATAAGGATGTGGCGCGATTTGACGGAGTCAGGAACAATCATCTTGTCACGGACCTTCACCATTATATATTGTGAGCCTTCGATAAATGGACCGTATACAGAACCCACCGGAAGGGAAAATATCGTATCGGCCTCTTCACTAGTAAAAAAGTCACTGGTATAAAAAGCATCATCGATAAAACCATAGTTATTCTCTACAAACAAGGTGTCATTTTCTGCTTCAGTAAATGGCTGACGCAAGGCTTCCATTCCAGCCAATATAGCAGCACTATCCGCAGCCGATGGCTGGACGCTGATCGCTACGTAATTAGCCGATCGGGATTCTTCGTCCAATTTGAATTTTGACGCATTTTCCTTCAGATAAGTATTCAGGTCTTCATCAGAAATGGTGACTTCATTGTCAGCAACCTTGTCAAAGGGAATGCGAAGGAATGCTGCTTCACAACGCTCATTACGCTGCTGATTGAGCAATTCGGCCTGCCAAGTCGGGACATACATCCCTTTAGCAATCAGACTTGCGATTTTGGCCTGCAACCGTTCCTTGATGATTTCCCGCTCTTGTTCAGCCCAGAAACTACGAAGTTCTGCCGGCAACTGATCATTTTCAATGGCCTGCTTGACATTATTCAGTTGCTCGCGGTCAATTTGACGGGTATTCGGATCAGAGAAATTTCGTTGAATGACAGGACTTAAGTTTGTGCCAAATTCAAGATCCTCTAGTTCCGCTTTTCCAATGCCTAAGCCAAGGTCCCTGGACATCTCATCGATGATGATTTTATCCACGAAATAGTTCCAAAGTTGATCCTTGCGTTCAAAATAATCTGCATCGCTGTTGCCATACAGTCGATTTTCTGTCTCGCTAAAGACTTTCCAATCGATTTGTTCGCCGTTCACTTCGCCCAGAACAAACTGGTTTCCGCCGTTAGGCCCTGATCCCAGCATATCCATTAAGATAAAACCGGCCATGGCCAGTCCAATCATGGTGATCAGAATGGCAGGGTTTTTCCGGATGTTGTTCATCAATCCCATAGATCAACTACTATTTAGATATTAAAAAATGACTAATGTTATCGCTTATATTCATTTGGGTAAAATCAATATACTGAATATCAGTGTAAAACAAGAAGCAAAAATCTTGTATTATATTAATATCAATTAGTAATCTACGCCTTTTGAAAAAAGCCATGCAAAGGTAATGGGTTTGATGGATATAATCCAATCCAAACCAACTTCTTAGCTTACGCATGTTAAGAAAAAAGGTTACAGTGCCGGGGAACTATCCTGTGTATGGACATCAGCGGCAGCACAGAGTTCTGCATAAAAATCCTCTCCATATCTTCTTATGAGGGCATCCTTTGCGAAAGTGATGAGCTTAATACCCTCTTGTTGACCTTTGACACAAGCCGCTGCACAAATATCCCATTCATCATAATTTATTGCCTCAAAGCTTTGGGCAGGATGCTGCAAAACCCGGATAGGGTAGAGGTGACAGGATATCGGTTTTTGAAAACCAATAATTCCCGCTTGCCAGGCTTTTTCTATGCCACATTGTGCTACCCCTGAGGATTCAAAAACCAAATATGCACAGGGGCCGCCATCGATCAAGGGTGTGCCATCTTTACCCATGCCCGGAAAATACACAGAGGTGCCCACAGCCTCGATGGCGGCTATGCCTGCGGGACTAAGGAAAGGCTGCACATCCTTATAAATGGCAGCAAGGGTTTCTACTTCTTCAGGATCGAGAGGTGCGCCAAAGTCGCCTTCCCAACAGCAAGCGCCTTTGCAAGCACCAATGTTGCAGGCAAATCGGGCTTCGAGGACTCCGTCACTAACCAAAACATCTTGAATGAAGTACACGCCTAATCGAATTTGTTATTGAATTCACAGATAAAACCTATAAAATGTAGATTTTGTTGGCAAAGATGCTGGTAAAATTCTAATTTTGCGGCGCTTTGAACGAAGCACGGCCGGAGCTGTTTCTGGTATAAACGTAAGTGGTCATGGATTTATTAAAAGAGAAATTCATCAACAAGGCAAATGCACTTGGAGCTGAGGTAAAAGAAATGCTAAAGGACTATGGTGACCGCCAGGTGGACAAAGTCACACTTAGCCAGGTATTCGGTGGCATGCGTGGCATAAAGTCAATGGTTTGGGAGCCATCCGCACTGGATCCGGAAGAAGGAATCCGGTTTAGAGGTTATTCCATCACCGAGCTCTCAAAACTACTTCCATCCGCAGAGGGCGATGAACAACCCTTGCCGGAAGGACTCTTTTGGCTGATGCTGGTAGGGGAAATTCCCACCAGCGAACAGGTTCGTTGGCTGACTGATCAGTGGACCCGAAGAAGCAATGTGCCTTCCTACGTATTCAGGACCATCGACGCTCTCCCTTTAGAGGCCCATCCCATGACGCAGTTTTCCATTGCGGTGATGGCCATGCAACAGACGAGCATCTTCGTAAGGCGTTATTCGGAGGGCATGAACAAATCCGAATATTGGGATGCTACGTATGAAGATACGATGAATCTACTTGCAAGGCTTCCAAGGGTGGCTGCATATATATATAGGAGAACCTTTTTTAATGGCGACCATATTCCACCGGACATTTCACTGGACTGGGCAGGCAACTTCGCCCATATGCTCGGCGTTGCTCATGAAGATTTCAAAAGTCTGATGCGGCTTTATCTTACCATACATGCCGACCATGAAGGCGGGAATGCATCAGCGCATGCCACCCACCTGGTCGGATCCACATTAAGTGACCCCTATTTGTCCTTTGCGGCAGGTATGAATGCCCTGGCAGGACCGCTGCATGGTCTGGCCAATCAAGAAGTGGTGAAATGGATTTTCAAAATGATGGATGCGTTGGGTTCGGACAATCCAAGTGAAAAACAAATTGAAGATTACGTCAAGTCAACCCTGAGCGCTGGTCAGGTGGTACCAGGTTATGGTCACGCCGTATTGCGCAAACCGGATCCCAGGTTTATTGCACAGCGTGAATTTGCTGAAAAATACATTAAGGACTCAGGCATGGTGGATACGGTTTGGCGCATCTATAATATTGTCCCTCCGATTCTTCAATCTCTGGGTAAGGTGAGCAACCCATGGCCTAATGTGGATGCGCATTCTGGAGCGCTTCTTGTACATTATGGCATGGACCAGTACAGCTTCTATACTGTCCTCTTCGGTGTAAGCCGTGCAATGGGGGTACTTGCGTCAAATTGCTGGAGCCGGGCGTTAAATCTGCCTTTGGAGCGCCCAAAATCAGTGACTATTGATTGGGTAAAGAACTTTCTTGCAAAGCAAGAAAATTAAGTCCTCGTAAATATAATGGTCAGTATATGCAAAGATGAGCTGCAAAATCCTATTTTTGGCCCTTACTAATTGTTAAGCTCTTAATCTATGAATTTTCCAGATAACCTGCGTTACACTAAGGATCACGAATGGGTGCGTGTAGATGGCAACATTGGCACAATCGGTATTACAGATTTTGCTCAATCTGAGTTGGGTGAGATCGTATACGTTGAAGTAGATACCCTCGGTGAAACACTCAACAAGGAGGATGTGTTCGGCACCGTCGAGGCTGTAAAAACGACATCTGATCTCTTTATGCCAGTTAGCGGCAAGATCATCGCATTCAACGGTGAGTTGGATGAGAAAGAAGGAGATAATCCTGCGCTCATCAACGAAGATCCTTATGGAAAGGGTTGGATCATACAAGTAGAACTTACCGATCTTTCCGAATTGGAAGACTTGTTAGATGTTGCTGCTTATAGTGCAATTGTGCATTGATTTTTTTTAAGAAGCCATGCACCATTATTATAAAGTATGGCATCTTACAAGCAGATTCGAATATTTTATCCTGTATGGCTTTGGGGGATTATTATCACGGCAATATCCCTCCTTCCGGGCAAAACGATGCCTGATGTGTCATTTTGGAAATGGATCGCTGTTGACAAAATTGGTCATTTTGCAGTGTATGCAATATGGGTCGTTTTGCTTCTTCAGGTTTCGTCAAAGTCTGGATATGTCTCAAAAAGGCATCTTACTGTGGGCTTGGTTTTTATCATGGCTTATGGTGTTTTTCTGGAAGTCCTTCAGAGGGTATTGTATCTTGGACGATTCTTTGAATTTTCGGATATTGTGGCTAATTGTATCGGTGTCCTCTTTGGTGCAGGTACATATTTTTTTTTACTTAAACGATTTTGACCATGGAACTGGCATTCACAGGCACAACAGTCGGTGTAATAATCACCCTGCTTCTAGCAGCAATTTTCGGGGTGATTTTTTATTTCCGGAAAAAACTGAACAGCTTTGACGCTAATGAGTTACGCAGTGCTCATCGAGAGGTCAACGGTGCCGAGTTAATAACCGGACGGGCAAAATTTCCGGAGGTAGATGGTTTTCGATTGAGCGGAACCTTCCTGAATTTTGGACTTCTGTCATCGGTCATTCTGATTCTCCTTGCCTTCAACTGGACAACATACCCACGGGAGGTTTACATTCCAGAAGGGGCACTTGATCTGGGAGAAGATATTGAAGTGGAACCTCCGCGTACAGCGGAACCACCTCCTCCGCCGCCGCCTCCTCCACCTCCGGTTATCGAAGAGGTGCCCGAAGAGTTGATCGAAGAAGATCAACCTGAGTTTGTGGATCAAAGTCTTGAGAAAGAGACTGAGGTGATAGCACCGCCAAAGCCAGCGGCCCCACCACCACCTCCTCCTCCTCCTCCTCCGAAAGAAGAAGAAATCTTTGTGATCGCTGAAGATATGCCTCGTTTTCCTGGTTGTGAAAATTTGGGAAGTAAGAAGGAAAAGGAAGAGTGCGCACAAAAGAAAATGCTCGAATTTATCTATGCAAATATTAAATATCCTCCGATTGCTCGTGAAAATGGCGTAGAAGGAACCGCCGTTGTGACCTTCGTCGTTGAAAAAGACGGCTCTGTTAAGGATGTAAAAGTAGTAAGGGATATTGGTGCAGGATGTGGTGATGAAGCACTTCGGGTAGTCGAGTTGATGAACAAAAAGAGCTTGAAGTGGACTCCTGGCAAACAACGGGGAAAGGCTGTAAGGGTCCAATTCAACTTGCCTGTTAAGTTTAAATTACAATAAATAGCTAATTTTAACACAACACTAGACTATAAAAGCTATTGTATTAGAAAGCGGGGTTTCTCACACAACAAGGTGAAGCCCCGCTTTTTATTATAGGGTCAATTTGCCCTAAACTAAAAACTAATCAAGATCATAGGCATTGCCTGACAAAATGGGCACTTTGGATCACTTAAGTCATCTAAAGTGTATTATTGGCACGTGTAATATTGAAGCCTAAATGATAGAATATGGACACGGCATTTTCACCCGGCGGATTGGTTTATTCATTAGTTGGTGTCACTACTGTCCAAAATATTTAGAATTTGGAATAATCTTTAGTGATAATCAGTGTATTGTATGATCAAAACCCTTATTATCAAAAACTACCCCTATTTAAGATTTAGAATTACATCGCATTTTTAAATAAGGATCGTTCTCGAACAGATCGCCCCCAGCACGTAGCTGATTCGCCTTCGCCAAGGCTTCGGCGACCAATGCCCGAAGGGGCGCCTTTTTATGTGTGAGCTCACGGACCCCCAAAGGGGCGAATGTCCAGTGGACATTCGGTGAGCGAACCGAGCGCTCCTGCGCGAGGCTTACGTAATGCTATTTAGGATTTTTACACCAATTTCATCACTAACCAGCGAGCCTTTCGAGAACA
>JBBQMA010000053.1:0-9774 GCA_038328415.1 Chitinophagales bacterium
GACCCCGACTCACTATGCCACAAACTGCCAAATTGTCCTTTTCCACCCGTCTGGATGTCTGCCACAACGGCTGTTCCTTCGGATGGTGTGCTTTTTGCAGTGAGTTCGATCAGGTATCCATTCGTCGAAACCACTGATTCCAGTTGGATCAGCGGGCGGCCAATAAAGAGTGTAGATGATTCGTTTGTCAAGTTCTTGAAATAATACCTAATTTTGAATCGCGTCAAAAATAAACTTACCATTTGAATTACCTATCCCGCGAAGCCCGCAGAGAGGCAGTATCTGATGAACAGCTCAATGATCTTATTATAGACTGTATCCAGGATATCAAAGGAAAAAACATTGTAAAGTTAGATCTTCGGCAGTTAAAAGAAGCCCCGGCTGACTTTTTTATCATCTGCGAAGGTGACTCAAACACCCAAATCCGTGCCATCGGGGACCGTATCGAACAGCGTGTCCGCGATGAGGCCCATCTCAAAGCTTACCACGTTGAAGGTAAAGATTTTGGACGTTGGGTTTTGCTGGATTATTACAATACCCTGGTCCATGTCTTCCACCCCGAAGCAAGGGCCTACTATGACCTGGAAGACCTGTGGAGCGATGCACAGGCCACCTCCTACCAAAACCTTTAACCATCGCCTGTCGTTTTATCGAGATTAACCGCATTTACTAAGAGGAATAGCACATTATGGAAGGTTCCCACCAACCCGAAAACAATACCCCCGAGCCAAAGCCACGCTTCAACTCCTATTGGATTTATGCGCTCATAGGCCTGGCCTTGATCATTTTCAATTTTATCAGCTTCTCCACGGCCAGTAACGACCCCATTCGCTGGGATCGGTTTACAACCATGGTCAAGGAAGGCGATATCGAAAAGCTGGAAGTCGTCAATCAACAGTACGCCTACATCTATATCCGCAAGGAAAGACTTTCACAGGAGCAGTATAAGGATGCCTCCATCAATAAATTTGGTGGCCCCAAACCGCATTATTACTTTAATGTGGGTCCTCCGGAGGTGTTTGCGTCCAGATTAAACACCCTGAATGCTGAGCTCACTCCGGAAAAAAAGATTGAGCCTCAATACATCGAAAAGCAAAACTGGCTCGGCCCCATCATCGGATGGGTATTACCTATCTTGATTTTCGTCGGTATATGGCTGTTCATCATGCGCCGTGTTAGCTCGGGAGGGGGCGGTGCCGGTGGACAAATCTTTAACATAGGTAAATCCAGAGCTACCCTGTTTGATAAAAATACGAAGGTCAACGTGACGTTTGCCGATGTCGCCGGCCTGGATGAAGCCAAGGAAGAGGTCATGGAGGTCGTAGACTTCCTGCGCAATCCGAAAAAATATACGCTTCTCGGTGGCAAGATCCCTAAAGGCGTATTGCTGGTAGGCCCTCCAGGGACTGGTAAAACCCTGCTGGCAAAAGCCGTTGCCGGTGAGGCCAACGTACCGTTTTTCTCCATTTCCGGATCCGATTTTGTGGAAATGTTTGTCGGGGTGGGCGCATCACGGGTAAGGGACCTGTTCAAACAAGCCCGTGAAAAAGCACCGTGCATCATCTTTATCGACGAAATTGATGCCATAGGTCGTGCCAGGGGCAAAGGCACATTCACCGGTGGCAATGATGAGCGGGAAAGCACCCTAAACCAGTTGCTGGTAGAAATGGATGGTTTTTCAACAGATAAAGGGGTAATTCTGCTGGCGGCTACAAACAGACCGGATGTACTGGACAATGCCTTACTGCGCCCGGGTCGTTTTGACAGGCAAATTGGAATTGACAGGCCTGACCTGAAAGGAAGAGCACAGATCTTTGTGGTGCACCTCAAAAATATTACCATTTCAAAAGATATTAATCCTGAAACACTGGCTGAAATGACTCCCGGATTCGCCGGTGCCGAAATCGCCAACGTATGTAATGAAGCGGCACTTATCGCGGCCCGGCTTGGTAAGGTCGCCGTCGACATGGAAGACTTCAACTATGCCCTGGATAAAGTCATCGGTGGTCTGGAGAAAAAAAGCAAATTGATTGCACCCCACGAAAAGGAAATCATCGCCTTCCATGAAGCCGGTCATGCCATTTGTGGCTGGTATCTTGAACACGCATCTCCCTTGGTAAAGGTGACCATCGTACCCCGTGGTATTGGCACCCTCGGGTACGCCCAATATCTCCCTAAAGAGGAATACATCACCCGCACAGAGCAATTGCTGGACCGGATCTGCATGACCCTTGGTGGTCGTGCCGCAGAAGCAGTAGTTTTTGGAAAAATATCAACGGGTGCTCAAAATGACCTGGATCAGATCACCAAAATCGCCTACAGCATGGTCGCCGTGTTTGGTATGAACGAGCAAGTGGGCAATGTGTCTTTTCACAGCATGAGCCAGGAACAATTTAGTAAGCCCTACTCCGATCAGACAGCCCGACTCATTGATGATGAAGTCCGCAATATCATCGAACAACAATACATCCGGGCCCAAAAACTACTTGCCGAAAAACGGGATCAACTGGAGAAACTGGCTCGTCTACTCTTGGAGAAGGAGGTCCTCCATAAAGCCGATGTCGAACGACTGATTGGTCCGAGGCCCTATGGCTATCCGGAGCCTTTAAGTACGCTGATGAGTCAGCATCATGATGCCGGCAAGGATGATGAACAAAAATCCGCTTCGCCTGAGGCTGAACAAGCCCCTAAAAACGAAGAAAAGCCGCTAGTTGCTGCACCGGAGCAAGGAGAAGATGCCTGATCACATCGATGATATGACATCGCTCCGGTTGCGACTTATCCGGCCAGAGGATGACTCCCTGATAGCGGCAGTGATTCGCGCTGTGATGACCGAATATGCTTGTGACGGACCAGGATATTCTATCCACGACTTAGAAGTGGACCACATGTATGATGCGTACAATCGGCCGGGTGCCGCTTTTTGGGTCATCGCATCCGATTCAATGATTTATGGCGGGGGAGGTTATGCTATTTTGGCGGGTGAGGTTGGGACTGTATGCGAACTGAAAAAGATGTATTTCCTTCCCGAAATACGTGGCGAGGGTTGGGGCAAGGCGCTGATGACCACTATTCTTCAAAAAGCGGCATTGGACGGCTATACTCATATTTATCTGGAGACCGTCTACCGTATGCAAATCGCCAATGCGCTTTACCAAAAATTTGGCTTTTTGCCGCTTGATCAGGCATTAGGACAGACCGGCCATTCCAGTTGTGATGCCTATTATCTGCGTCCTCTGGAAATCGATTGAAGCCTTGGAAACCAAAGTTGTATAAGCCGGCTGATTATCTACCGGGCGATTGCCACGCACCTTTGAGGAATACTCATTTTCTGATGCGTACCTCCAACCGGAAGTATGGATTATTTATAATTTACTTTGAAAAAAGTGTCGTATGAGTCCAGGGAACGTTCTTTCAGGATGATCCGATAGTTTTGCTGCGTGGCAGGATAAACCTTAAATGGTACACCCGGCTTCCCGATAAATTGTTCCGGATACTTTTGCGACAGGTTGTAAAACTCCATCGCTTTAGCTGCTGAATCAAATTTACGGATCACCATTAAGGGAACATCCACGTTGAGAAAAATATTCGCAGAAAGCCTGAGCCGGTCGGCCTTAAAATACGTCTTGTTAAATTCGTTGACAGCCTGCTGCGCACCCTCCAGACTGGCCTGATTAATATTCCAGTTGATAATGATATAATGTACCCCTTCCGGGTCTAAAGTGAATCCGCTCTCCTGATCTTCCTGGCCGGTGAGATCCTTCGGTGAGACTGATTTATCGCCCAATAAGCGGAGTATTTCTTTCGCTCGCTTTTCCTCCTCGGTATTGGGGAATTTGGCAATCAGGTCCTTCAGTGCATCGATGTAGGCATCTTTGCCTTCGAGATTGCCCGTTGTCATTGCACTGAGCATGGCAAATTTGGTTTGTAGCCGGTTTTCCTTGCCAAAGAGCGTGTCTACCTGACCAAGGCGGTCCCATACCGTCTGATATTGACCAGCCTGAAAATAGTCGTAGGTCGCACTGTAATAGGCATTCAAACGCCGTTCCTTATCGCGGCTTTCTCCGAGATATTCCGGATCACTTAAAACCCGGGCGTAGGTTGATTCCGGATATTTTCCGGTAATCAGATCAAAATAGCGTTTGGCTTCAGTCTTCTGCCCGAGATCGTTGTGTGCGAGATAGAGGAAATACCACGCATCCAATTCACTTTCCGTTTCTGGATAGCGCTTTAGGAGTTCAGTAAGTACCTCTACGGTCTTCTCGTTGTATTCCAATCGCTCCCGGTATAAGCGGCCAAGCGCCATCATTGCATCTTCGATTTTGCCATGTGCTTTGGCTAGCGCTTCCGCTTCAAAGGGCACATCTTTAAACATATCCTGGAGCTCGGATTTGGTCAGCTTTGTCTCAATAGCTTCTTCGGCGGATTCAGCCGTCTCGACATTGAGCGATATCGATTTGCTGGATTGACGCCATCCGTCTGCCAAAGGCCGATCTCCCCAGTATTTTTTAAAATCCTTTAAGCCGCGTTCCAGTGTCTTGGTGTCATAGGCAAAAAACGTTGACTTGGTGGTGCCGGCAGGTGCATTGCGCTGGCCGGATTGCGCCAGATTGACAGATTGCGCCCTAGGGTCGTTTTTAGCATTGGCATCCGCTTTCTGTTGTTGCGCGGCAACTTTTGCCAGACGATCAGCCTTAATCGCTTCTGCCAGATCAATGCGTTCCTTTTCTGTCATTCCGGCAATTCGGATCAGACTATCCTGCAAGGTGATGATTTGCAGGTTTCGGGCAATGTCGGTCAGGTTGCGGCTCAATAAAGACGCACGGGTATAACGGTCATCCGTGACGGCAAGATTTTCCAATGATTGCTCGTAGTACGTCTTGGCCTCAATGAATTGTTCACGGGCATAGTAAAGGTCTGCTAATTTGAGCTGTGTCTCTGCCCGCTGAGCTTTATTAGAAGAGGATGTACCCAGCGATTCCCGTAGGTTAGCAATGGCGAGTGTGGTGTCCTTATTATAGAGATTTATTTCTGCTAAAGCAAAATAAATCCGATCCTTGTATTCAAGATTTTTTTTGTCCTTGAGCATTTTTTCAAGGTTCTTCTGAGCCTGCTCAGCACTGGCCTGGCCTGCCATCCACTCACTCAGTGTCAGATTCATACGGGCATTAAAATCCATTTCGTATCCCGGGCGCATCTTGCGAACACTTCGGAACGAACTGACGGCTTCGGCTAGCTGACCCCGCTGTTGCTGGATCTGACCAAGTATATAATAGTAACGCGCTTTCAGTTTTTTCTTGTTGGCCCGTTGAATGGCCAGATTCAGGTATGGAATGGCATCGCCATATCGTTCCTGTTTAATGAGCAGATGGGCCTGAGCCACAGGAATCTCACGCAGCACATCATCAGAGGCACTGAGCTGTAGGGATGCCTCTATGAATGCACGCATGGCATCTTCATACAACTGCCGCTCGGTGTAAACCCGACCAAGCCAAAGGAGACCGTCGGCATAAGCCGGACGATGTTTGAGGAAGTAGTTCTCCTTTTTGGGTTTCTCCTCCTTAGGGGGCTCGGGAATGTTTTGCTCCTGTTGAGCGGTGTCCTTGACTCCAGGCTCCGGATTGATAGTTACAGTAGGTTGTGTTCCAATTGAATCAGCCGGTATGGTTGGCAAATTGGTCGTCGGCTTTTTGGGCGGTAGTTTTTGACCCTTTTTACGGGCTTTGGCTCGGGCTTTGGCTTCTTTCCGCCGTTCTTTTTGTTTGCGCTCGGCCTCTTTTTTTCGTTCTTTGGTTGTAGCTTTTTGATCCTTCTGGCGCTCCTCTCTGGCTTTTTCTGTCGTTTTTTTCTTTTCTTCACGAGCCTTGTCGGCAACTTTTTTCTTTTCTGCCCGCTCCTTATTTTTAGCTTTTGCTTTTGCTTTTCTACTTATGTTCTTTTTTCGATTAGCCACTGCCTCCGGCGAATACACCTCTTTCATGTATTCCAGCGTCTCTTCGGCCGTTTCATAATCGTGTTTGAGATACTGCGATTTACCCACCAGCAGATAGCTGTCATCGGTCCAAACACTTTGACGGTGCAAGGCCACAACAACAGAAAGTTTTTCTATGGCCCGGTCCACATCGGCAGCTACAGACTCTGGATTAGGTACCTCTACGTAGTCATACACATCCAGCACCTGGATGTAGTTATCTTGATTTCCGGTAGAAAGTTTGAGCTTGCTTTGTTCATACAACACGTTAGCATTGAAATAGCCGTTGTAATAAGCCGTAGTATTGTGGTAAAAGCGATTGAGCGCCGAACGCTTCTCCTTGCTTTTCTGGGTTGCGCAGGAACAAAAGAGGAACCCAACGAGCAGGATTATGGTTAGTAGGTGTACTGATCTCAAGACCGTATTGATATTATCTTTTTATAAGATACGAAAAACCGTACCATTTCAAGGACCGTGCTTATAACTACACAGTGCACAAAATTATTTTAATTCGCACCAAATTACCCAAAGGATGGAGGAATCACCCAAAAAGCATCAAGGAAAACTGAAAAAACCTTACCGATTGGTCATTCTAAAGGAAGACTCACTCGAAGAAGTAGGTTCCTATCGGCTTACCCCGCTGGGCTTGTACGTATTGTTCAGCTCTTTGTTCGTTGGGCTTTCTATCCTTGTGGCCCTATTGATCATCTTTACTCCTATGAAACGTTGGATTCCAGGCTATGGCGAAGCAGTAACCGATACTGAACTCACCAAAATGCGGTCTAAGATTGAATCCATGGAAAAGCAGTTGGAAATGCAAAAACGGTATACGGAAAATATACGCCGTATCCTGACCGGAGATGTCAAATCTACCATTGAAGAGGAAAAACCGGTGGCGTTCAATGACAGCCTGCTGCAAGTGAGCCGCATTGAGGAGGATGAATTGTTGAGGCAGAATTTCATGCTGGGTGAAGGACTGCAACAATCAGCTTCCAGCCCGAAGGAAGCAGGGCCCTGCGCTGTGCCTCTTGCCCAGATCCTCTTCACCGCACCAGTCACAGGCCAGATCAGTGCGGGTTTCATGCCTGACAAGGACCACATTGGCATCGATATCATTGCGCCTAAAAACACACCCATTAAAGCAGCACTGGACGGAGTTGTTGTTTTTGCCGACTGGACTCTTGAAACCGGTAACTCTATCGGCGTCATGCATGACAACCAGATTGTCACCATTTATAAACATAATAGCATGCTGCTCAAGAAGGTCGGCAATTACGTCCGCGCCGGCGAAGCCATTGCCATTATCGGTAATACAGGCACCATGACCAGCGGACCCCACCTCCACTTTGAACTCTGGCACACGGGCAAGCCTGTGGATGCGTCGAGGTATATCCGGTTTTAGGTTGTTTCGTTAGATGTTGTTTCGTTGATGGTGGACCATTGACCAAAGAAAGTAGAAGGTAGAATGGAGAAGGTAGAACGGAGAATGTGGAATTGAAAGTGAGGTCATCGGTCGTCGGTCTGAAAGTCTGAAGGTCGAAGGTCTGAAGGTCGAAAGTTTGAAGGTCTGAAGGTCTGAAGGTCGAAGGTCTGAAGGTCTGAAGGTCTGAAGGTCGAAGGTCTGAAGGTCGAAGGTCTGAAGGTCGAAGGTCTGAAGGTCGAAGGTCTGAAGGTTGAAGGTCGAAGGTCTGAAGGTCGAAGGTCGAAGGTCTGAAAGTCGAAGGTCTGAAGGTCGAAGGTCTGAAAGTCGAATGTAAAAGGTCGAAGGTCTGAAGGTCGAAGGAGATGGGAGGGAGTCGTTGTTCGTTTGAAGGACAACCAAGACAACTACACAATCAAACTTATTGCGCAACGGTAGACAAGCACCAAATCACCCAACATGTTGGGATAATTAACCAGGCTTTTTGAAGGCTTGATTACCAGATGGAAATAATTAGAATTGTCTTTATTTTGGACACTGGAGATTGTTTATGAATCACAATTCGTTCCTGCAGAGATCATACTTCGATTGCTTCCGGATCTTCTGCCAGAATCGGATTGCCTTTACGAAGTGCCGTAATCAAGTGACATCCAATCGCACAGTGGATACATCGCCGTGGTGTACAATACATCTTTTGTAATTCCAGGAGGGATTGACTATCTGCTGCCGTCCGGAACGGCATTTCAAAATCTTTCCATTTTCGTGTAACGGCATTTTTCTCTGCGCCAATGGCATTTAGGGCATCCACAGCTTTTTCCTGCCAGCGGGTTTCGCCACGGGCCTGTCCATAAGCGTAAAGCATGGGTGCCAGCACATTGATGACTAAGCCTTCTCCAGCACCCTTGCCCAAACTTTTTATCAGTGCAGGAGACCGCAGACCAAAACGGTAATGTTTGGTCCAATACGGATGAACAAGTACCTCCAGGCTATTGATCCACTCATTGGGATTCGCAGAGGCAAGCATATTCGCCAGGGCATTTTCCTGATGTGTTGCAAGGCTAGCTAACCGGGCAATGCGAAGGGAAGGAAAGGCCACCGGACGCATGCGCAGGTATTTCCATCGGTTTACCGGCATCGGTTGCAAGTTGTGTTTAGACTGAAGGAACTGGAATTCCTTTTGAAGCGACTTCGGATAAGGTTCTGTAAATTCAGCATCCAACATACCGGCCTGGCCAAATAACAGTGCTTCAATTTGAAGGGGTGCGTGGGCATATCGTTTTAGGAAACGAAGTGGTAGGCTTCGGGTAAGCTGAAGCATGGGTTCACTATTCACCGGCATGCCTAAGCCGGCGGCCAGATGCAACCATGCGGTTTCTTCCCAATCCCCGCCTTGCTGATTCAGGGTTTCCAACACTAACCGTGCTTTTCGCTCAAGCCGCTCGATGAGGACACGATCAAGCATGGATCGCTTGGTCAGATGGGGCACCTCGTTCAATGTAAATTTGCAGGGAATCCCATTGCCATCATAGACCAACCGCTGATAACGCGCCAATAATTTGGGATCAACGCGTTGTTTTAATTCCAGACATGGCAGGCGTGTTCCATCGCGGCGAAAAACAGGTTGATCCTCTTCCCAAACGACGTGCAAAACGGTCGCTTCATAGGCCGGGTCTTCCTGATGTTTATGTTTATACCATTCAGAGGCAAAGATGTGCATCTCCACATGGCCGTGCCAAAGGGTATCCCCGATCCGAATATGCGACCCCGAGAAATCAGGACCGGCATAACCCTGATACTGTCCTCTGCGAATCACACTGACGGACTGACCGGATGTGGTGCGAAGCTGTTGTTGATGAAAGCGACCGGTACGCCATATGAAATGGAGAAAAGATTCTTGCATGGCAGATGTTTAAATAGGTTGATAAATAGGCTGGCGTTTCCACTTGACGATGTCAATCCCCTTAACACTGAGATCAAGATGGATCTACGTCTTCCTGAAAAGACAAAAAATAGGTTTAATCAAGCCCGAAAAATTATACCGGCCGCTACAATACTTGTGTAGCGACCGGCAGAATAAACGGTTTAGAAGGGAAGCGAGGCAGGTTCTTCTAAAATGTGCTGGACGTCATTTTTTTGACCACGGCTAATACGATAAAATTCATCGACCACGACTTCCGAGATAAACCGGCGATTGCCTTCTTTGTCGTCATAAATGCGATTGCGGATCTTGCCGGCTACGGCTACCTCCATTCCCTTTTGCAGGATGGCAGCAAGTCGCTCGGCCAGCGGGCCCCAGGCAATCAGATTGTGCCAGGTGGTCTCGGTGACTTTCTCTTTGTCCTTGTTGAAAAAATACGCATTGGTTGCGAGTGTAAATTTGACC
>JBBQMA010000054.1:0-9687 GCA_038328415.1 Chitinophagales bacterium
GGGGTAATTCATTCATTAACAAATCTTTACATAATCTTTTTTCAAATAATTGTGTTGCATTTTGCATAATTAATTATATTAAAGGGGTTAAAAAATACATTTGATACTAACTAAAAAAAGGAAAAGTCTTCTTTGCTTTACAAATTATAGTGGATATTTTTGAGCGAGTGACAATACGATTTTGAATCCCGCTTCATTTCTATTAATAATAAAAGAAGCGTAACGTTACTGGTTTTTCCTCGAATCCGCAAGTCTTGAATAGAAAAGTGTCGTTAATATGCTAAAATTTAACAATTTCTTTCAATTCACTTAAAGTTGTTATGCCAATGTAAATTCCCTGCTTTTGACATTTCATAGTCTTTTTATTCTTCATAAAGCTGATCACGAAACGAGGTCTTAACCTGCACTATTTAACTATTGTTCAAATTGGAATGTACTTACAAAGCATTTTATACGCCTGTAATGTGTCGATAAGTGAATACAAGCTTGGAGGGCATTCAATGCAACCGACCCACCAAAACAAATAATATACCATTCACTATATCAATAAAATCACCCAACAAAATAATTTATTTTCAAATTTTTTATAACGTCATCTATGGCATTTAGTACACATTATGAACACTCGCATCACTAAACAATATCCGCAATTTTACAAAGTTACAACTCAGTATCAGCACCAACTAAAAGGACTTCGTTGAAAAAGATTGATCAACGAAGTCCTTTTTTAGCTTCCATATTATAGATGTCCTACTATTATTCCACCTTACTTAGTGGTAACATCATCTGGCCGTTTTCACTGCGTATGCGCAATACATAATGGCCGGCAGGCAAAAATGCAACATCGATTGTTTGATTAATCGAACTCCCTTCCAATTGAACATCCTTTATAGCCCTTCCAGTGAGATCCATCAAGGTAATGGTCAAACGTTGTGTTTGGCTAAATTGCAGTTGCAATTGAATATCATTTCGGGTTGGATTAGGTGACAATTTCCAGGATATCAATCCCTGCATTTGATCCAGACTGGATATCTCTTCTACTTCAACACAATCCGTAAATGAACAAGCATTCGCATCGGTGATTGTATAACAATAGTTTCCAGGAGCAAGACCGGTCACTTCATCACTTGTCTGGCCGTTGGACCAGAGTACACTGTAAGGCGCAACACCTCCATCAATCGTCAATGCGGCAACCCCATCACTCATTCCTGGTGTACTTTGTGTAATCTGGACACCGACCTGGATCGGATCGGGTTGGGTGACATTAAATGGACCATACGTACCTTGTTTACCCGTTGCAGATGTTATCGTACTGGAATAGGCTCCAGCGGCCAGGTTACTAATCATAGGTGTTGTACCGCCGTTGCTCCACAGGATATCCAGTCCAGGCGCTCCTCCGGTGAGGACCAGTTGGACGCTGCCAGTCTGGGTACCATGACAAGTAACAGGACTAATACCTGAGGCCACTTCAGGCAGGCTGTTGATGATATCCACCGTTTGGCAAAGCGTATCGGAATAACAGGCGTCAAAGACTGTCAGACAAACAGAAAAACTGCCCGGGTTAGAATAAAAATGGGTTGGCGATGCATCGGTGCTTGTTGCGCCATCTCCAAATTTCCAAAGGTAACTTCCCGCATTAAGAGATGCATTGGCCAACGACAGCTCGTCGAAAAACGGTACAGCTACAAATCCGCTCATGGCTGCAATGCCACTGTGATCCGTACTCAGTTCCACCGAAGCCGCAGGACCTACGTGATAATAGGAACCACTGGCACTCTGCCGCAAGGTCACCGCTCTAACCTGGTACTTTTGCATACCTTCTCCTGAACAGGGATCTATATAACTTGTCCCCACGATGGGATCAGGTTGCACCAATTGGTAACGGGTACTATTCTTAGGCAGTTTATAGACATAATAGCCCACCACATCATCAACAGCATCCCATGAAAGGTTCACATTGAACTTATCCGTAACGGCTGTCAGATCCTGTGGTTGGCGATTGACATGCATTCCAATACTCGGATCACCCATCAGTCCGGTGTGGATCGACATCGCACTAAATCCTGCTTGATATAAAGCACCATTATTGGTCATGCTCAACCTAGCCGAATAACCGATGGGCTCTCCCAAAGCCATATGGTGGAACATCCAGTTTGGTCTCGCGGCCCAGGCATTAGTTAGCGTAGAACCGGATGCTAATGCTGCACGAAGCAAATTGTTTGAGCGGTCCCAGTCGCCAAAATAGGATCCAAATAACATTGTGAAAACGGTCTGCAATGAATCGACCGCCAATTCATTGGTATTGACAATGCCACTCGCACTGGTATAGGATCCGACACCACAACCATAGGACCAGAGATAACTCTCCGCTTGCAGCGTACTTCTATAGGGCAGCTCTTTAACATTGGCATAACCGAACATGGGTACGAAATTTTTCCATCCATTCTGACCAAAACCTTCTGCAAATCCCGCAAAATTATTCTGGACCAATCCGCGCTCCTCGACATCCATCAAGCCTTTGCGCCAGGCATGATTTTTATTTAAATACCGTCGAAGTAATTCTTCCTCGCTTTGCGCAAATGCCGGCATGTTGGCAAAATCAACACGACCCAAGCCAAGTTCCAGAGCCGAGGGGAATGAACTTTGATCAAATTTTCCGTCACCCGGAATATTGTGATTTCGTGGATCGGCAGGCACCGTAGTATTTATCGAGTTGTCTGTCCAACTGCCATCCATATCAGCATAATACCCATCACAAGGCCAGGCGCCCTGATGATCAGGCACGTGACCATCCGGCGCAATAAATCCGGAATAAGGTACAGGCACATGGCCCAATAAAAACACCGTTTTAAACGGATTGCCATCGATATTGACGATGGCCTTTATAGCGTCTTTTACAACCGTTACCGGATCATTGCGGTCAACATAAACGGTGTGCAACCGCCAGCCATCTTCCCTGATATCCTGTTCCAATCGATTGATTTCAAACGACAAACTGGTTTTAAAGGTACTATCGACAACAAGAATACATGAGCCCCAAAAATGGATAGGATTGGCTTTAATGCCAGCATAGATATAGCCCGCACTACTGCCCCCTCCATATCCGGTCAGGTTTTTCAAAACACGGTATTCATACGTCTGACCGGGCACGACGTTATTATCAACCCATGTCGTTGATGTATTCAATAGCGTACCCAATGGGCTGCCCCAGGTAGTGGAAGCTTTAGTCTTCCTGTAGATTGTAAATCCAGAATTGAGCAGATCCTCTACCCAAAGCAATGTGATTTGAGCAGGACTCTCCTGCACCACAGCAGATAGCAGAACAGATTGCTTTTTATCATTATCATTCTGGGCAAACAGCGCTTGTGCAAAAAATAACAGGAGGCTGAAGTAAACTATACGCATGGGTTAATTTTTGAAAAGGTTTAGAATTCTGTAATCATTTCCCTGGAAGAAATATCCGCAATCTGAAACACGTACCTTTTGCTTCCAGAGGAAACGCCTTGATCCCACAAAATACGGCAAATTCAGAAATCAAGGCAACCGGCAACAAGTAATGAACAGAGCGGCCCCAAAATTCCGGAGCCGCCATGCTTAACCCGGTTGAACAGGTCACACTAAGGGTGCAATTTATTTCAGGGGATAAATAATCTTGGTGAGCCATTTAGTCGTATCAGGTTCTGTCATTGGATCCGTAATATACTCCTCAATGACAGGTGCACTTGCCGCTAGTCCGAATTCCTTTAAATAATCATCAATAGCAAAATGTGCCTCACCGGTTCCTTCATACGCGCCATAATAATCGACAACAACAGCCTTTCCTGCAGGTAGATCTTCAACCGAACCACCTTTAATCAAAACCTGAGCGGCGACCGGAATAGCGACCGCCATGTCTGCAATATTCGTTTCCATGTTCCACTCGTAAAACAGACCAGCAGGCGCTCCGGCCTGCACCGCACCTGCGCCCAATGCCGCTTTGAAGATGGCCGGCATGTGCTTCTGGAAGTATGCACCCATATCATTGAAGCCCACTTTTGCACGAAAACCAATGTATGTCCTGGCAGGGAGATCTACAGTCTGGATAGTATAACCTCTGTACGTAGGATTTGCAACTTTTTCTTCTACCAATGTTTTTAAAGCAGCTAAACCTTTGTCGTAGTCCTTTTCAATCGCTCCCGTCATGCCCATAAGGGGGCTAAGTGCATTCCACGGAAAAGGCATCGTACCCTTCATGCCCCAGGTCACCTTTGTTCCTCCTTCCGCATCATCCAACTGGATATACGTTCCTGCTTCAGATTCAAAAGGTTCCAAAAAATTTACCTTTGTTTCAACACGACTACCTGGTTCCGAAGCGGTAATTGTATTGGAACCCTTTCCAACGTCTTTATTCCCTGACCAGCTTTGCATTGATCCTATTGCGCCATCTTCTCCTTCAAACGTTTGCTCTATGTTGGGATCCATTTTTGACCATGGGCTCCAGGCATCCATCGCTCGTAACGATCCCACCTGCTTAAAAATAACGCCTTTTGGCGCAGAAATGACAATCTCCCTGCTGATGTCATAATCCTTTGGCATAATCAATCCCAAAAGGAGTACAAGGACAATGAGGCTGAGAATTACCCAACCAATGATTTTTAGAACTTTCATAATGTAATATTTAGATTGAGACATTAAAAATAACAGAATATCCGAATATCCGAATATCCGACATGGTCGTATGATTTTAATTGGCCTTTTGAAAAAAGACGCGAAGAATGCAGGCTAACAGGAAAAAAGACAATCCGGCATTAATGGAAAGTGAGGCATGACCAAAAACCATGGGCAAGCAAAATCCGACAAACGCTCCCAACAATATCCACCATTCCTTTCGATAGATAGATGGCGATTTCATTCCGGGAATGGGAAATCCGGATACCATTAATATACTAAGAATAATAGATAAGCCGAGCTGTAGCGTATCCGAATACATCCATTCCGGCAATACATCCTGCTTAGGAAACCAAAGCGCAAGTCCAACATACCACAACGCATTCGCAGGTGTTGGCAGACCCCTGAACCAAGGCGAAGGCGGCAATAAATTAAATGTCGCCAACCGCCAGGCGCTAGCTAATGGGATAGCCGCACACACAATCATTGATACCCATCCTTCCGGCAACATCCTGTAAAACAATATCGCCGGAGCCACTCCAAAAGTGACCATGTCAGCCAGTGAATCCAATTGAACGCCAAGATCAGACGCCTGATTCATCCTTCGGGCGACCCAACCATCAAATACATCTAGCACGGCACCAAGGCAAATCAGGCCGGCACCAAGCAGCACATCATTACTCAGAATGGCAAAAAATCCGGCTCCCAAATTACCGAGCGTAAACAAATCGGCGACTCTTAATCGGTTCATAAGCACAAGGTATGATGTTTCTTCTACTAGACTTTAACATTTGATATTACAAATAGGCATAATATTTGTCCTGATCCTTTTGCGTCAACATCCGGACGAAAGGACTCATCCCCACTTACACACAACCGGACAAGCCGCCTACCCCATTCCATCCCTGCCCATGGTTGCCATGGACGGTTTGGACTGTAATCCCGCACTTGCCCAACAAGCACTCTTCCTGTAGTTCATTCTATTAGGAAACCCAAAAACCCGTGTAATCCCATGCGCCAATTCCCCCTTCCGGGAACCGTCCTAACGGTTCTATTGATTGCTTTATGGCCTCTGCTGAGTCATGCACAATGCAATCTGCAATGCATTCAAGGTCCTGTAAATATTCCACTGGACCCTTCCTGTTCTGCCGTTGTTCAGGCAGCCCCACTTTTGGGGCCAGGCAATACTTGCCTTGGACCGTTTACTGTTCAGGTCTTCGACGCAAATGGAATTCCTATTCCGGGTAGCGTCCTGAATGCCTCCCATCTTTATGACACCCTGGTAGCGATCGTGACCTTTGTCGGAGTTCCTATCCAAACGTGTACCACCTCGGTCCGGCCAGTAGATAATTTGTCACCCACAATAGCCATTCCCTGCTCGCCGCAAAATATAAATTGCAACGCAGATACGAGTGCAGCCGCTGTGCCCGGCCCAGCTTTTGTGGATAATTGTGGACCGCTGATTATTACAACCTCCGATGTTGTCCTCAGTGGCACCTGCCCCTTAAGCCCCTGGCAAATAAACAGGACATTCATAGCCACAGACCAGGGGGGAAATACGGTCTCCTGTGTCCAAACCATTACGTTAACTTATCTGACCCTCGGAAATATTATTTTTCCCGGAGATATTACACTCAACTGTGCAGGTAGTCCTTACAATTTAAATATCACCGGCAGACCCACCATCAATGGCAATCCCATTCAAAGTGGCCCTTTCTGTGACTTCACGGTAGCTTTTACGGATAGCGACATCCAACCCCCGCTGGGTGGCACTCGTGTCATCAACAGGCACTGGACCGTAACAACCTGTACAGGACTGATCTCAGAGTTTGATCAGGTAATCACCGTGACGGATACGGAAATTCCGGTGATTACATGTCCGGCAAATGTTACAGTAAATAATACACCCGGATTTTGCAATGTCAATATGCTGCTACTCCAGGCCACAGCAACGGACACCTGTACGCAGGTGGTCCAAATTACCATAAGTTCAGGATTTGGTGTCGGCCAGGGACCTCATATTATTCCTGTGGGGAACCATGTTATTACTTATACGGCGTTTGATGCGGTGAATAATTCTGCATCCTGTGCTATGGTTCTTACTGTGATCGATGCTTCACCTCCAACCGTCACTTGCCAAAATTTAAATCCCACACTTCAACCATCGGGTAATCTGACTCTACCTGCAAGTAGTTTTATTTTTACACAAAGTGATAATTGCGGCGTTGTTTTGCGCCAGGTCCGACGCAGTGATGGGATCCAGCCTTTTGGCCCACAAGTTTCCTTTGACTGTGCCGATGCAGGTAATGCCGTCCCGATTACTATCCGCATTTTTGATGCCGCAGGAAACGTGGACAGTTGTCAGGCTATTGCAAATATTTTCGACAAAACGCCGCCAATCGTCTTGGAGTGCCCACAAAATCTAATGCTCGAATGCGATGATTTTACAGGCAATCCCGATGATTATGACATGGCTACATTTACTGATGCATGCGGTATTGCTTCGCAAAGAGACACCTTTGTAGATAATCGCGATAAATGTGGCGTAGGATTTATTGTGCGCACGTTTGAGGCTACCGATTTATCCGGCAATATGAGTACATGTTCGCAAACGTTGAATATTATCAACGGGAGTCCGCTCAGCGAAGACCTGATCACCTGGCCCGATGACCTGACTCAAATGGGTTGCATATCCAAAGAGTTCCTCCATCCGGACAGTTTACAAGCGCCATATAATCGACCTGTTGTCGATGGTTCCGTCTGCTCGATCATCGCTATCGGATATAAAGACGAGGTTCTAGTTGTAGCCAAGCCTGCTTGTTTTAAAATCCTGCGGACATGGACCGTGGTGGATTGTTGCATCTGGGACCCGGCAGATCCTAACTCAGATGGTATTTATACCCATACCCAACTATTAAAGGTTATGGACAATGAAGCACCTGTCATTGATTGTCCTGATTTTTTGCCTGTTTCCGTTGGCCCCAATTGCACCGTTATTTTTGCCAATTTGCCGGACATTACGGCTGATGATTGTAATCCCCTGGTGAAAATTACAAATAATTCCCCATTCTCAACCTCTAAAGGGGCAAATGCGTCCGGTAATTATCCTCTTGGATCGACACCTGTCACCTTTACGGCCAACGATATGTGCGGAAATTTTTCCTTCTGTTACACAGAGGTTGTGGTATCTGATTTTTCTCCTCCAACACCACAATGCCTCCATGGCCTGACAACAGATATCGGGTTTTGTGATGGCGAAGTGGTTGTAAAAATAAATGCAGAATTTTTTAATCACCTGAGCTATGACAATTGTTCACCGCAAGGAAAATTAATCTTTTCCTTTTCCTCCGACACGTCCGACCAAAGCATTATGTACACTTGTGCAAATTTGGATACCAATTATGTAGAAATGTGGGTGACGGATATGGATGGCAACCAGGATTACTGTAAAACGTATATTATCGTCCAGGATAATTTTGACCTCTGCCCCGGCAATAAACCTTCCTCCCTTCAAGGTAATATTAATTCACCCGAAGGCATTTTGCTGCCTGATATTTCTGTTCTTTTGAATGGTGCCAGCAGTATGTCCACAAAGACTAATCTGAATGGACAGTATGCATTCAACGGGTTGGAACAGGGTAAGTCTTATCAGGTAAGCGCACAAAAATTAGGGGATCCACTCATGGGTGTTTCAACCTATGACCTGCTGCTCATCCAAAAACATTTGCTGGGCGTAAAAACGATCAAGGATGCACACATACTCCTAGCGGCAGATGTCAATATGTCCGGTGCAATTTCTATATCGGATATCATCCAATTACGCAAGTGGATCCTTGTGCCACAAACGGATGTTTCTCCACTGAAAGCATGGCGATTCCTGAACCCGGCCACACCTATGAATCCAATAGACCCTTTCAGTACACCCAACATTGATTTGATCAATATAAGCCCGTTTAATCAAGACCTGAGCAATGTGGATCTGATGGCGATCAAGGTAGGCGATATCAGCGGTGACGCCTTTGAGAAAGGTTTCTGGCAATCAGAAGTGCGCCAGGCTGACGAACCGCTTGAATTGTTGTCCCAGGACGTTTCCTTTAAGGAAGGCGAAGAAGTGGAATGGTTCATGGCGGCTAATGATTTTCAAGGCATCCAATCCCTGCAAATGGCCTTAGCCTGGGATCCTGCTATTCTTCAGTTTGGCGGAATCCAGACTGTGGACAATGAGTTGAATATGGATGTCAGCAACTTTGGGCTTAACCAGACGGAAAATGGCGCTCTTCGCCTGAGTTGGCATAATGCCTATGGCATGGACCTGCCCCAGGATGCGCCATTGTTCCGTGTGCGTTTCACAAGTCGCCGGGCAGGACGCCTGTCTGAAACTATCCGTATTGATTCGGAACAATTGAAACCTGAAGCTGCCCGCCAGGAGCTGCCGGGGATGGCTACATCAGATATCATACAGGATATTCAACTATCCTGGAGAGAGAGCAACCCGCAGGCGGAAGATCACTATGTGTTGTACCAGAACAAACCCACTCCGTTTAGAGATATGACGATGATCGGCTTCAGGTTGCCGCTGGCTACTGAAATCATTTTGTCGCTCTTTACCCCCGGCGGACAAACGATTACCGAATTCAGAGGCAAGTACCCTCCGGGATACCACGAAATATCCGTACCCGGTGAATTACTTCCACAGAGTGGTATCATCTTCTACAAGCTGGAAGGCCCAGGCTTCACCGAAACTAAAAAGATGATCCGACAATAACTACGGACAACGATCTATAGCCAATCCAAACGGACGCCTCAGGAATTCCTGGGGCGTTTGTTATTTATGCGATAATTTAAAGAATGGACAAGCGTTTATAACTATTGAATTTCCCGCTTTAACCCCTTTTCTTACTGTTCGGGCATGAAACACAAGCTTATACCCGGAAATTCAGTTATTCTTGTTGCATGGTTTCGAATATTGTACTTAAATACTTGTTTATACTATTACTGACTTTGCCGTTAGGGATTGTGTTAAACGGGCAAACCGTAGTG
>JBBQMA010000055.1:0-9634 GCA_038328415.1 Chitinophagales bacterium
CGAAGGATCCCACTTGCAGTGCCCGGTACAGGAACTATAGCTCCTGATTTACGCCGGAGTGATCATGCCCGGTTTTGGGATGCAGGGTATAAGGCACTTATGCTTACGGATGGCGCGGACACACGCAATGCCAATTATCACAAACCGGCGGATTCGATCGGCACATTAAATATGGTTTTTCTGGGTAATTCTACACGCGCCGTTTTAGCTGCGGCTGCTCTCTTGGCCGAACCCCTCAATGCCGGTGCCGACCAATTTGCGCTCAGCAGTCTCAGTGGTGTACATGATCATGCTTTCCCTTGCAAAGCCGAGGTTTTTCCCAATCCGACCAAACAAACACTGTTCATCCGTCTGGGCGAATGTGGCGGCGAACGACTAACAGTTCGGTTATTTAATCTGGAAGGGAAGGAATTGCTCATGCAGGTGCTGCATACCGAAGGCGTCCAACAAACATTCCAGTTTCCTGTCACTGGCCTGAGCGCCGGCACTTACCTGTTGGTCCTTGATGAAGGGCATTCAAGCCTTAGCTTGCAGGTCGTGGTGGATTGACACAGCGATCGTTTAGGTCCTGAACCAGTCGGCATAAAAGATATAATTCGAGGCAATGCGCTCGATGGTATCCCTGAATTGTTCTTCGGAGATCGCTTTTACTTTTTTGGCGGGAATGCCGGCATAGATATGCCCGGATTCCAGATGACTGTTTTCTAAGACAACAGCACCTGCTGCAATAAGCACATTGGATTCCACCACAGCATGGTCCATAACGATCGCACCTATACCGACTAGTACATTATCGTGAATGGTACATCCGTGGACGATGGCTCGATGGCCAATACTGACATTATTGCCAATTTCCAAGGGCGCCTTTTTATAGGTGCAATGTAGAATAGCGCCATCCTGGACATTCACCCGGTTGCCTATTCGTATAGAATGCACATCGCCGCGCACGACAGCCTGGAACCAAAAACTGCAATCGTCACCTGAGACGACGTCACCAACGATTGTTGCATTTTCAGCGAGATAACAATTGTTGCCAAATCGGGGCGACTTTCCTTCAACGGGTAATAATAATGCCATGTGACGAAGGTAGTTTAAAAAGGAAAAAGTAGTCTGTCAGAGGTGCAACGATGGTAAGAGGGAGGAAACAGGCATGAGGAAATCCGGGCTCGTGGTTTGCGTGTATGACCTTCGAAATAATCTGCCCACATCCCCGGGCCTTAACACAACACAAGGCGTTGCATTCGGGGAAAATGGATGATCATTGCGGCCCCATGGATTAACGATGTTTTTGGCTGGCACGAAAGTATTATATTGCTGCATAAAAAGGAATTTATGAAAATTTTGGATAGAATTCTGCGGATTGTAGCTGCGGTGATATTGGTTCAAACGTTGTATTTTAAATTTACAGGTGCTCCAGAAAGCGTATTTATTTTCGAAACCCTCGGTGCAGAGCCTTTGGGGCGCTATGGTTCCGGCATCGCAGAAGGTATTGTTGTCATACTGCTGCTTCTCCCCCGAACGGTGGCACTTGGTGCCTTGGGTGGTTTGGTCGTTATGCTGGGAGCTATCCTGTCGCACCTTGGGCCATTAGGTATTGAGGTCATGGGCGATGGAGGTCTGCTTTTTAGTTTGGCATGCACTGTTTTTGGATGTTGTGCTGTGCTGCTGCGTTGGCATTGGAAGCAGTTGATCTCCTTTTTGCCAAATCGCGCCTGAATCCTCCCGCTCATAGACAAAGAGGAGTAATGAGGGCCCGGCCTTCTGTATCTTCGGGTCATGAAAGGAACAGCGCCGAAGACGTTTTACGGTTTTATCCTTGTTTTTGGATTGCCCGGATCCGGCAAAAGTACACTGGCAAGTACATTAGCTGATCAGCTTCATGCAATCCATCTGAATACAGACATGGTGCGTGTTGCATCGGGGCGGTTGGGCCGATATACATCAGTTGACAAAGCAGCCGTTTACAATGAACTTTTTAACCGTGCAAAAGAGGTGTTGCAGGGAGGAGCAACCGTCATTTTGGATGGGACTTTTTCGTCTGCGGAACAGCGGGAGCATGCCAACAAACTTGCAGTTGAATTGGATGTTCCTGCGATTTGGATTGAAGTCCAGGCCGATGAGGCGGTGATCAAAAAACGGATTTCGGTTTCAAGACCATATACCGAAGCTGATTTTGCCATCTACACACTTATTCGCAGCCAATGGAAACCCCTGGAAGAGCCTCATTTGACCTTGCAATCAGATAAGGATTCGTTGGATATTTTGGTGCGTAAGGCGCTGGATTGGATTCATGTTGATCGCCAATAACAAAACAGTAATACATTATGACCCATACCGAGATACAGGCGCTTATGAAGCAACTTCCATTTGAGTGTGCGTTAAAAGAAACACATATCTCATGGGTTATTCTTGGTCCGGATCGGGTATATAAAATCCGTAAGCCGATACGATACTCCTTTCTTGATTTTTCGACCCTAGTGAAACGGAAAATTGATTGTGAAAAGGAGTTGGCTCTAAACAGACGATTCAGTCCGGAAGTATATTTAGCCGTTACTCCGGTGGCTCAGGACGGGCAGAGTTTCCATCTGGGGGAAGGAGCAGGGGAGGTGATTGATTATGCGGTCGAGATGAAGCGGATTGATAGTGAGCGGCAACTCGATGTGCTGTTGCGTAACAACCTTGTAAGTGAAGCACACATAGAAATGCTGGCAACTACTTTGGCTGCGTTTCACAAATCAGCTGAACGCATTTATACTGGTTCAACTAGCCATCTTTTATGGCTGGATTTTGCAGACATTCTCAAGGTGGAGTCGGTTATTCAGACGCATTTGGGTGATGCGGCGGCTGTTTTACTCCGCGAAACTATTCTACATGCCCAAATAATAATACAAGGGCTTGGAGAACGGGTTGAGGAGCGATTGCAACTTGGCTTTACAAGGGATGTCCATGGAGATTTGCATACCAGGAATATATTTTTAGTGGAAAAGCCGGTTTTATTTGATTGTTTAGAGTTTAACGATCATCTCAGACAGGTGGATCTATTGAGTGAAATTGCCTTTTTAGGCATGGATTTGCATGCTTTTGGTCGTGAAGATCTTTGGCTGGTGTTCCTTAAAAAATACAAAGTGGAACTACCCTTAATTTTAAATGCACAGGACGAGCAACTATTGCGCTGGTATCGCTGGTACAGGGCAAATGTGCGGTTTAAGGTGAATGCCTTGCGTATGTTGCAAGACCCGAAAGAAGACATTCAAGTGCTGAAAAAATGCTGGAATGAATACTTGTTTTTTGCCTCAGAATGCGGTTAGGGTATAAAAATGAATATGTTATAGATTTATTAAAATTGGATTAGTGAACAAAGATTTTGACAATCTCTACATCAAAGCCTTATCTTTGTGGTTCAATCCCCTAAAATATTTATTATGAAAAAATTGCTACTCTTATTTTTAGGCGTCGTTACGTTTTACGGTGCCAACGGCCAAAACGCCAGCCTTCCAACGCTCGAGCAGCTTACGGCGATGATTAAAGACAAACAAGCGGCCATCAGCAAACACAGTCGCGAGATTGTTTCCTGTACCAGAGAATCGACGTTCAACTGGGATGTACAAGCCATGGCTTGGGACTCATCAGAGCAGTATGTTATCGAGATAGACGAAACCAATGGGTATATATCTGCCAAAGAAACGATTTACGAATACGATGCAACTGAAGGCTGGCTTCTGGTTCAAGAGACCCACATCTATGGTGGTGCTGATCTGGAAGATATTAATGCGCGTTTCGACTCGATTATCGTTTTAGCTACGGATCAGGTGTCCGGAGATCTGATTGAGTATATCAAAGCCTATCCAACCTATAGCGCTTCCGGAAAGATTATTCAACTGGATATTCTGCTCAATACGGGGTTTTTTGGAATACCGTTGGGTATCGTCCCTTTTGGTACCAATTTTTTCTACTATGATGCCAATGATTTTCTGATTGCGGAGGCTTCAAAGGAATTTGATTTTACTTTTTTCACTTTGATTAACTCGGACACTACGGCCTACGTAAACAATTCTGCAGGTCAGCCTACATTAGAAACAAGCTGGTCATGGGATGCGGATTTGGGGGTATATGTTCCTGTTTCACGTTATACCTATACCTATCCCTCCCCGGGCGGTGACCGAATAACTCAAATTTATGAGGAATGGAATGAAATCACTCCGGGTTGGGAATACAATAGCCGCACACTCATTTCATACAATAAACCTGGTCAGGTAAGCAATGAAGAAATTCAGATCGGCACTCCGGGAAATTGGGTAACTGTTCAGCAAATTGATTATACGTATGATGTGCAAGGCAGGGCAACCCAAATTTTACAACTAACAGTAGATGGCAATGGAATTGAGACACCATTAGGTCGAACTACCAATATGTACGACACAGCACAAGGCTGGATATCGGTGTCGATTAACCAATTTTATTTTAATGGTGCTTGGGAAAATGACTTTAGATCAATCCTTGAAGATTGTGACAACACAGGTGCTGCACCAGATGCGCCTACAAGTCTTGTAGCCACAGCAGGCGGTGCAACTACTATCAATCTTAGCTGGGCCGATAATAGTGTTAATGAAACGAGTTTCCGGATTGAACGCTCTACCAATAGCGTTAACTTTAATGAAATCACCCAGGTGAATGCTAACAATACATCCTTTTCGGACAGTGGATTATCAAGTGGTACACTGTATTATTATCGGGTTCGAGCTGCAAATCAGGCTGGATTTTCTCCTTACACGAATGTAGCATCGGCCGAAACAAATACCAGCAGCCTGAATGATCCAAAAGCTTTGGGTTACCTCAATGCGTATTTTACAGCAGCAAGTACGCTGCAACTCGAATTTGATGCGTCAGCTCAACCAAAAGCAGTAAGTGTATTTGACGTACAAGGAAAATTGCTTGCTCAGTCGACGTTGGTTCAGGGAATCAACCAGGTGGATGCTCGACATTTAATCCAAGGTGTTTATTTTGCCCGCGTAATATTTGTTGATGGTAAAACAGCAGCACTTCGCGTTCAGAAAATGTAATCCTCACAGGAAATATACCTGCATTAAAAAGGCGGTTCGGTTATTCCGGGCCGCCTTTTTTTAAATGAATGGCCCTCAAACTGGGCGGAGGACCGAGGAAGACCGATTACTGAGCAAGAATGAGGACCGATGTTCGATGGCCATGAAACGAGGATTGTAAATCACGGCCGTAGCGTCATGACGGATGACCGAGGACAGACGACCAAGGACAAAGGTGTTTTACGTTTTGAACCGATAAGGCGCTGTGGAAATGAATAAGCAACTCAGGACGAAGCGCATTATTTAAGCCGGCCCTTAGCTTCCTGACCCCCAATAGGGGGAAGAAGGGCCGGGCAGTATCGGCTTCGCGGCCGGTAGGCAGGCTTCTCAACGCTAAACCTACCTGTTTCACAACGGTAGGCAGGCATTTCAACGCTTCAGCTCATAACCTCATAAACGCTTCAACGAATAAACTCATTTGGCTAAGGCTAAGGCGGGGGCCAAGGACTGATACATCATGGACGTTGTAAGTTGATGGTTTGCAGGTTCTCAATAAACTCTAAACGCTTCAACTCATAACCTCCTAAACGCTTCAACGCTTCAACGTTTCAACTCATAACCTCATAAACGTCTCCCTTAATAAACAAATACATTACTTCCAACGGCAAGTCCGGCTCCGGAAGCTGTAAACAGGACGGTGTCACCTCTGTTGATGCGTCTTTCGCTGATCGCCACATGGAATGCCATGGGGATGCAGGCTGAACCGGTGTAGCCAAATTTGTCCATGGCACAGGTTGTTTTTTCCATAGGCTGGCCTAATATTTCCATGACCTGGACAATGACGGAGCGATTAATTTGCGTAAAAATAAAATGGTCGACTTCTTCTATTTTCAAACCCGTTTTATTCAATAATTTATCGACGACCATAGGCCACAAGCGCACATTGCGATCGCCGGGTAATGGTTGAAGATTCAATAGGCCCTGTTCGTTTTTTTTGACGATTTCAGGCGTGACCGCGATGTGGGTGCCGCCCGCGTAAACCCCAATATAATTCCACTGTGTGCCATCGGTCAGGTGCTGGCCATGAATGTAAGAGGAAGTATGTTGGTTGGTATCTGTGCGTTCAAGAATGAATGCTCCGGCGCCATCGGCAAAAATAGAAGTGCCAAAGACATCATCCTGTCGGACATAAGCCGCCATATTATACACGCCAATAACGGCGGCAAACCGGATGGAGGTATCCGTTGCCATGATCCGGGATGCCGTATCCAAAGCGATGGCAAAACTGGCGCAGGATGCATTGACATCAAAACTTGTCGCCCAGGTTTCTCCCTTTTGGAGGCGACCCTGTACAATCATGCTTGTTGATGGTGAAATATACTCCGGCGTATCCGTAGCTACGACAATCAGCCCAAGATCCTTAGGTGAAATACCTGCATCATCTAAGGCGCTTTCAGCAGCTTTCGTCGCAAAGTCAGCTGTAGTTTCATCCATGCCACGTAACCGGGCAATATGGCGGTGGAAGATACCGAGCTTGCCTTCTAATTTATCTGCGTCAAAATCCAATCCACTTAGCACCTTTAATTCCGAATTACTAATGGACTTGCCTGGGGTATAGATACCGGTACCTGAAATACGGATGGGAAGCATGGATAGTTAATTTTTGAGGGTACTTATTCCTGAAACGAGGAAATGACTAAGTTTAATGTGTCACGATGAATTTGGCATAATGCCAAGCTAAATTAAATGAATCCTAGGTCGATAGCCTGTGCTCTAAGATCATTGCGAAAATCAGGATGTGCAATAGTGATAAGTGCCGATGCCCGCTCCCGAATGGTCAGGCCGCGCAGGCGAACGGCGCCATATTCCGTCACGACCCAGTCCGTATTACTTCGGTGGAGGGTGACAGCAGTGCCCAGAGGCAGCACCGGTGTAATCGTAGAAACCGAACCATCCTGAGCGGTGGATCGACAAGCGATAATGGATTTACCTAATCCATCCAGTCCTTCAATTGCCCCTGTAGCCGTATCAGTTTGTCCACCAGTGCCCGAATATTGTCGGGTGCCAATGGATTCACTGGCAACTTGACCAGTAAGATCGATCATTAAGCATGTGTTGATCGATATCATTTTTGAATTCCGTCGGATAATACAAGGGTCGTTAACATAACGGCCTCGCAAGAATTCAACTGCCTGATTATTATCGAGCCATTGATAAAGTTTTTCAGAACCCATAGAAAAGGTACACACAAATTTGTCTTTATAAATGGATTTTTTTTTGTTGGTAATAACGCCCAGTTCATAGAGTTCCATCATTGAATCCACCAGCATCTCGGTGTGTACACCTAGGTCATTTTTCGTCCGAAGGGATAAGGCGGCGGCATTTGGAATTTCACCAATCCCCAACTGAATTGTTGCGCTATCATCCACCAGGCGGGAGATGTGTTCACCGATCTGAATGGAAATTGCATCGGGCTCCGCAACAGGAAGTGTGGGAGGGGTTTGGTGGAACTCCACAAAATGGTCTACATCGTTAATATGCAACTGGGTGTCGCCAAATGTCCGGGGCAATTTGTCGTTCACTTCCAAAATAACAATAGAGGCGGCTTCGAGGACATCTTTTTCATAAGTAATACCAAGTGAGAGGGAGACAAATCCTTTGTCATCCGGTGGTGTACAGGTGCCAATAAAAAGGTGCGGTTTGCGTACCTGAATCCGGTCCATCCCTGCGCGATGTAACATATTGGGAACATAAGTCACCGTACCGGCACCTGATTTAATGGCTTGTCTTGAACCTGGCGCATGAAACCAGCTACATAATTCAAAATGGCCCTTCATCTCCGGCCGCATGTAAAAATCATAAGCCTTGAGGGTCAGGACAGAAAAGACATTTACATTATGAACCCTGTCTTTCGCTAAATGGAATTTACTCATACACCCCTGGGGCTCAGAGGCGCACTGGGCGACAATCACATCGGTGTCACTTTTCAGTAAATCAGGAATGTCATCGAGCGTGATCAGCTTTCGGAGGTAGATAGCGGCATAGTCCTGCATAACAAACGGATATCCACAAATCTAATCCATTTCAAGAAGAAGTGCTTGAAGCTTACATCAAAAATCCATTTTCCGAAGTAATTGCCTTGGGTATATTTTGATCATCAATCATTTCTCTAAGGTCAATTTCGATACCACGTGCAATGGCAGAGATGGGAACGTCATTATAGGTGCCTTCAAAAGGATTTTCAGAATAATCCCCTATTTTTTCCATCAGAAAAAACATCCAGGTAATGAGCCCAGAAAATGGAATGGTTAACCAAACCAACGAATCGTCACTCTCGGTAAACGTACTTAATAATCCGAATGGTAACAGGGTACAAAACACCAATGTCATCCAAAGTGCCGTTGACGCATATTGTCTTGGAAACGGAAAGTTTTTTATCCGTTCACTGGCGCCCTGGCAATCATAAAATTCACCCAGTAATTCATGCATGCGCATATGGCGAAAATCTTCAAAATAATTTAAATCCCGGAGTCGCTGCAGTTCTTTGGCCTGTGTGGCAAGCAATTGGGCGGCCATATTGGCCTTTGGTTTGTATTGCTGGAATTCCTCTTCAGAAATAAACTGAATTGATTCTTTATCCAATTGATTAAAATATTCTTCACAAATGGTGGGCATATATTTTCCTTTAATCCGATCTTCTTGGTGCTCCCATTCCCGCGATAACCGCAACTGGTATCGCAGCGCCGTCAGCCAAGCGATATGCCGATAGATTAATTGTTTTTTAATTTTTGCAATCTCCCCGGAATCCTCACCCTGAATAAAAGAAATGACAGCAGTCCCGAAACTGCGGCTGTTGTTCACGATGCCTCCCCAGATCTTTCGCGCCTCCCAGGTCCGGTCATAGGAGCTATTGTTTTTAAAGCCCAAATAAAATGCCACTGCAATACCAAGAATACTAATAGGCTGCCAGGGTAATGAAAGATCGACTTGTAAATAATAGGTAATGATTGTAATCACTAAAGCATAAGCTGCACCATAAATAAATGGCATTCGTGACCAGTTGAAGGTCATCCAGAATCCGTAGTTGCGTTTGGTGTACATAGGAGTAAGCTATTCGGTTGATTAGTGCCATGCTTTTGCGGATGCAAAAGTAAACGGATTCTTTAATATGGAGTCATTTCCCCACGATCACCTGCAATAAGCTCCTATTCCATAGAGGGGTGGATATTGACAAGTTTCGTTTAGGTAGAAGCGAATACATGAGGGTAGTTTTACATCATTCGGCTTCAAATTTATGGTAATGATCACTACTGTCCAAAACGAATGGAATGCAGAATAATTTCTACTGATAATCAATGTTTTGTATTGCAAAAAAGCTGATTCTCGAAAACTATCCCTCTGTTAACATTAGGATTAAAAGCACATTTGAAAAGATAATTAATTTCTTAATTAAAACCGTTCTCGAACAGCTCGCCCCCAGCACGTAGCTGATTCGCCTTCGCCAAGGCTTCGGCGACCAATGCCCACAGGGGGCACCTTTTTATGTGTGAGCTCACATACCCCGTAGGGGCGAATGTCCAGTGGACATTCGGTGA
>JBBQMA010000056.1:0-9582 GCA_038328415.1 Chitinophagales bacterium
GCTTCCCAATTGATCAGCCGATCGTATTAACAAGGGAAGTTATCCTTTAGCAAAAAGAATTTAGGATTAGGCTGTGACCTTAAACATGAGGTCACTTGGTCATTGGTAGCGCTCATGCCACTAGGTCTTCCTCATAGGGGTGCAAAACCCGCACGCGAAAGGAATAGATTTAGGACCTCGGTCTCAAAACAATTGCAATATGATACGCAGCCTTATTAGTGCCAGTCCGCACTAAGGATCAACCTTTTTGGGATTTTTATACAATTATTAGGCAGGCACGGGAAAATCAGCTATAAAGATGATTGCCATAGGGTATTTATTTTTTCTTCATTATTCACACATTATCAGTCGATTACACATGAAAAAGTGAAATAAATGGTATTTTTTTAATTATTTGGTGGTAGGGAGTGGGAGGAAATGGACAAAACAATTACTTTTGGGGGAGAAAGTAATACAAACGTGGTACCATTTGGACTAGTTGGAAACTATACCTGCCGCTTGGATGATAAAGGCAGGTTGAAGTTGCCGAGCGAATTGCTCGATCAACTCGGTCATGATAATGACACCACATTCATACTGAATAAGGGATTTAGGAATAACCTTGACTTATACCCTGTAAAAACCTGGGAGGATTATACAAAACGTCTGCATGCTGTACCCGACTATTCTGAAGACGTATTGAACTTTCGTCTGGAGTTTTACAGAGATGCAAGTCGCGTGATCAAGGATAATGCCGGACGTCTGTTGCTCAACAAGGAATTATTAGATCGTTACGGCATTGACAGGGATGTGAAGCTTATCTGCATAGGCGATATTATAGGAATTTGGAAGGTTGAATCGATAGAGCAGATCAAAATGCAGGAACAGGCCTATTCGAAGACCTATATGGAGGTCTTTAGTGGGCAGTATAAATCACAAACTCCATAGGGTTCGTGGAAAAACAACAGAACTACCACGAATCCGTCCTATTGGATGAAAGCATCCAGGGATTGCAAATCAAACCGGACGGCGTTTACCTGGATTTGACCTATGGGGGAGGGGGCCACGCTCGGTTAATCCTCGAGAGATTAGGTCCGAAGGGCCGATTGCTCGCATTTGACCAGGATGAGGCGTCGCGTGTCAATATTGTTGATGATCAACGACTTACGTTTATTGCTTCCAATTTCAGACACGTACGTCGTTTTGTTGGATTTCATGGTTTTGAAGGAGTCGATGGCATTTTAGCCGACCTGGGTGTTTCTTCTCATCAATTTGACCAGCCGGAAAGAGGATTTTCCTATCGGTTTCCGGATGTCAAACTGGATATGCGGATGGATCAAAATCAAGGGCTGACAGCGGCGATGATTCTGAATCAATGGGAAGCTGACGATCTGCAGAATATGTTTAGCCACTTTGGTGAAATCAGAAATTCCAAGACGCTTGCTCAGGCCATAGCTAAACGAAGACATACACGGCCATTTGTAAATGTCGGGGATTTGCTGGAAGCCTTGGATCCTTTAGTAAGAGGTGAGCGTCACCGATATCTGGCTCAGGTATTTCAAGCGCTCCGCATTGCCGTGAATGATGAAATGGGTGCACTAGAAGAGATGCTACAAGGGGCATTGGCTAGTCTGAAATCAGGCGGCCGTCTGGTGGTCCTGACCTATCACTCGTTGGAGGACAGGATGATAAAGCGGTTTATGCGTGACGGTAATATAAGCGGTGAACCTGAAAAGGACTGGTTTGGTAAAATAAATCGCCCTTTCGAATTGATAACCCGATCTCCGGAAATTCCCGGAGATATTGAGATAAAACGCAATTCACGGGCACACAGTGCCAAGTTGCGAATTGCAGAAAAAAGATAGCATATGAGAGCCTGGAGTATTAAACGATCAATGGGTGTGCCGCAGGAGATGGCCGATTACATCCTCAAGAACCTGCCATTTTTTGGGTTCATGGCATCACTGGTTGTCATATATATTTATGTGGTACACCAGGGGCAAGGACGTGTGCGTGAATATCAGACGAATAAAAAGGAAGTCAAAGAACTTCGCTGGCAGTATCTCACGACCAGATCGGATCTGATGGTGTCCAGTCAGCAATCCGCATTGGCAAAGGAGGTCGAAAGTCTAGCAAGTTCTCCAAATAGCTCACTACCGGTCATTTTAAAATTGCCTTAACGGTCATGGCAGAGGAACGAAAAAACGAATTGTTGCTACGGGCCTACGTTGTCCTTGCAATGGTATTGCTCATGGCATTTACCATAGCAGGCAAAGTATTTTATATCCAGTGGGTTGAAGGTGATAAATGGCATGCCATGTCTGATAGCCTGTATATACGTATGATGCCGGTTGAAGCGGAGATGGGCACTGTCTTAACGGAAGAAGGAACCATCCTTGCCACGTCAACTGTTTCGTTTGAACTTCGGATGGATATGAAGTCCAGTGCGATGGATGAAGCTGATTTTGAAGCTCATGTGGATTCGTTGGGGTGGTATTTGTCAAACTATATTGATGCTGCTGTTTCACCCAAATTCTGGGCTTCCAAATTACGGAATAGCCGCAGGAAGGGTGAGCGCTATCTTCTGATTGCCAAGGATGTCACATTTGAAGAAATGCAACACATCAGACAGTTTCCCTTATACAATTTGGGGCGGTATAAAGGTGGTTTAATTGTCCTGGAGCATTTAGTGCGCAGCCGGCCATTTGGGGATCTGGCTAGAAGAACAATAGGAATTCACAAACATGGTATGAAATCCTTCGGAATTGAAGGAAAATATAAGGACGAATTGACAGGCGAACAGGGGTTTCGTCTTATGCAACATTTGCCTGGAAATATAAAACTTCCTGTAAATGACCTTACAGAAATAGCACCTCAACCTGGTAATGATGTCGTCACCACCCTGGATATGGGTATGCAGGATATGGCTCACTCCGCATTAAGAAGTGCATTGGCCTTCCATAATGCCGAATCCGGTCTGGTCGTCGTCATGGAGGTCAAAACGGGAAAGATCAGGACGATGGTCAATCTGGACCTGGATGGCGAGGATTATATTGAGCAATATAACCATGCAGTCGGTTCGGCTGTCGAACCGGGATCCATATTTAAGCTGGCCAGTTATATGGCTCTGATAGAAGATGGGTATATCAAGCCGGATGATTTAGTTGATATCGAAAAAGGAAAATCTACTTTTTATGATCGGACCATGTTGGATGCCCATGCGCATGGATTGGACACAGTGACGGTGAAAAAGGCCTTTGAGATGTCTTCAAATGTTGGAGTTGCCAAACTGGTTCAGCGTTATTACGGAGCTCAGCCTCAAGTTTTTATAAAGCGCTTAGCTGAATTTGGATTGACAGGTAAGGTGGGTATTGATCTGGGTGGTGAAGGACAACCATTTGTTAAACATCCTACTCATAATCGAAAGGAATGGAGTGGGATTACCTTGCCATGGATGTCAATGGGTTATGAACTAAAAGTTACACCGATTCAACTGCTGACGCTCTATGCAGCGGTGGCAAATGATGGTCGTATGATGAGACCGATGCTCGTTTCGGAAATTCAGAAACAGGGAGAAACTATCCGAAAAATTCATCCGAGTGTATTGACAAGGAAAGTAGCTTCCAGTCGGACTATCCGGTATATGCAGTCTATGTTGGAAGGTGTTGTAGAAACAGGAACAGCAAGTGGTATGCGCAGTAGCAGATATCACTTCGCAGGCAAAACGGGTACTGCTCATATTCGAGATCAAAAAGGAGTTGAAATTGCATACCGAAGTTCGTTTGTAGGCTATTTTCCTACAGAGAATCCGGTATATGCTGCAATCGTAGTATTGAAAGGCCCCAAGAGTAATGGTTATTACGGAAGTGAGGTCGCTTTGCCTGTTTTTAAAAAAGTGGCTGATTATTGTTTTAATTCACGTAAGGAAATGTTCCCTCAGTTTGCGCATGATGGCGACAAATTATTTGAGGATTGGAAAACGCCGCAATGGGAAGCAGGATTTAGGCCCGATTTTAAAAAGGTATGCAACACGGCAGCCATACCTTATGAAAATCAAAGTGAATCGGATTGGACAATTACAAAGAATGATTCAGAGTCGAAAAAGCTGCAACTGACAAACCGGATTTGTCCGGATAAGCAAGTGCCCAACGTCGTTGGTATGGGACTTCGTGATGCGCTATTCGTCCTCGAAAACAGGGGATTGCGAGTTGACCCTTTAGGGGTTGGCAAAGTTCGACGGCAAAGTATTGCAGCGGGCACCTCCGCACAGGGTCAGTATGTGCGCATTTATCTGGAATAAACATTAAAAAACACAGAGAAAATCCCAGTTTATAAACACCATTTTTTAAAACACCAAAACGCACCGGCAACAATTGAAATCCCTTGAATATCTACTTAACGGTGTGGAAGTACTGCACATCCGGGGTGATTGGAAAACGCAAGTTTCCCATATCACCCTGGATAGCAGGACTATTATGCCAGGTGGACTTTTCATTGCCGTTAAAGGGGCACAAGCTGATGGTCATCAGTTTATTCCAAATGCGCTCTCTGAAGGCGTGGCGGTTATTATTTCTGAAAGTGCATATATAAACGAGGGCGATTCAGAGGTTGTATGGATTCAAGTTTTGGATAGTAGGAAGGCACTGGGGATAATTGCCTCTCATTTTTACGATTCGCCTTCAAATGAGTTGCAATTAATTGGTGTTACGGGAACAAATGGAAAAACCTCCGTCGTCTATTTGCTCCATCAGATTTATACAAAACTCGGATATGTATGTGGTCTGATTTCGACTATAGATATTATGTGGTCAGATCAGAAGGAACGCGCTCGTTTGACGACACCGGATGTCATCCAATTGAATGCTTTGTTGAGGAAAATGGCCAACGCAGGTTGTAGTCATGTGTTTATGGAGGTAAGTTCACATGCAGCTCATCAGCGCAGAATTGATGGGCTGATATTTAAAGGTGGTGTATTTACTAATCTTACGCATGATCATCTGGATTATCATGGGACATTTCAGGAATACCTAAATGCTAAAAAACTTTTTTTTGATCATTTGTCCAGGAACAGTTTTGTTTTAATCAATGAAGATGATCGCCACGGCAAGGTCATGGTTCAAAATTCGGCTGCGAAGGTTTCAACTTTTGGTCTTCAGCATTTTAGTGACTTTAAGGGACGAATTTTAGAAAACCGATTAGAGGGTTTATTGCTTCGAATAAATGACAAGATTGTTTCCTGCCGCCTTTCAGGTGAGTTTAATGCTTATAATTTATTAGCTGCCTTTGGTGTCGCTTTATTACTTGGGGAAGAGGAAGAAGAGGTGTTAAGCGCTTTGTCTGCTTGTCAACCAGTTAAAGGCCGGATGGAAATGATTCAGGATGGAATGGGGCGCACAGGGATTGTCGATTTTGCCCATACTCCTGATGCGCTTGAAAAAGTACTTCGCACGGTTAAAGCGCTTAAGGATTCGAAACGGAAAATTATCGTAGTGTGCGGATGTGGTGGTGACCGGGATACATCAAAGCGCCCGTTAATGGGAGCCATAGCAAGTTCGTTAGCCGATATTGTCTGCTTCACATCGGACAATCCAAGATCTGAAAATCCGGAAACCATTTTAAATGAAATGATGGCGGGTGTTCATGAGGAGCATAGGTTTAAGGTCCAATTAATAACTTCCAGGGAACAGGCGATTCAAATTGCTGTACGCCTTGCTGGTCATGGCGATGTAATAGTTGTTGCCGGAAAAGGACACGAGGATTATCAGGAAATTCAAGGGAAGCGATTCCCATTTGACGATATGATGGTGCTGAAAGCAGCACTAGAGACATCATTTATCCACAAATAAGGATAAAGACTCATTTCAGTTTGGTTCGGTACGGTGACATGGGGCGAGCAAAGGCTCGCCCCCTTGTCCCACTCCAACTAGGAAAAAATTAATTAATTCGTAGTTTATGTTAACACACCTCTTCGATTATCTCGACAGGATATTGGATATTCCAGGCTCTGGTTTATTCCGGTATATCACCTTTCGTGCGGGAGGGGCGATTATTTTATCCCTTTTAATTTCAATGGTTTTTGGAGCAGGCATTATACGCAAGCTGCGTCGTCTGCAAATAGGCGAAACAGTGCGTGACCTTGGATTGACGGGGCAGAAAGAGAAAGAGGGTACGCCGACAATGGGAGGAATTATTATAGTTTTTGCAATTGTAATCCCCTGTTTATTATTAGCCCGACTAGACAATATTTATATCCAGCTCATGCTGTTATCCACTGTTTGGATGGCAGTCATCGGATTTATGGATGATTATATTAAGGTATTTAAAAAGAATAAGGAGGGACTTAAAGCAGTATTTAAAATTATTGGTCAGGTTGGGTTGGGTTTGATTGTTGGTCTGGTAATGTTATACAACGAAGATGTTACTGTCAGAATGCCAATAGAGGAAGCGGAAAAGGGCGGATATACTATTGTGGAAACCTATCATGTTTATGATTCTTCGAGCGATTCTGTTTTGCGTTATGCGCATGTAAAAACGACGCTTACCAATATTCCATTTGTCAAAAGTAACCGCCTAGACTATCGTAAGCTTTTGTGGTTTTTGGGTGATAATGCCGATACCTGGGTATGGATATTATTTATTCCAATTATCATACTCATTGTCACTGCTGTTTCGAACGCTGCAAATCTGACTGATGGTATTGATGGATTGGCAACGGGTGTTTCAGGGATAATTGCGGCTACACTAGGCGTATTTGCATATGTAAGTTCTAATGCCATTTTCTCTCAATATTTGGGGATACTTTTTCTGCCGGATTCTGCAGAGCTGGTCATATTTGCGGCATGTCTGGTTGGAGCATGTGTAGGATTTTTATGGTTCAATGCTTATCCTGCGCAAATATTTATGGGCGATACGGGTAGCCTTACCTTAGGAGGGATAATTGCTGCTTTGGCAATAGTATTAAGAAAAGAATTATTGATACCCTTATTGTGCGGCATTTTCTTGATTGAGAATTTATCTGTCATGATTCAGGTAGGTTATTTTAAGTATACACGAAAAAAGTATGGTGCAGGCAGGCGTGTATTTCTAATGTCTCCGCTGCATCATCATTATCAAAAGCAGGGTATGCACGAGGCTAAAATCGTTGCGCGATTTTGGATTGTTGGTATTTTACTTGCTGTATTTACCATTATTACACTCAAGATCAGATAATTTACCATGAGCAAACAATTAATCATACTGGGTGGTGGCGAAAGTGGTATAGGTGCCGCCTTGCTGGGTAAATCAAAAGGCTATGAGGTTTTTTTGAGTGATAGCGGTATGATTCCATCAGCATATCGAGATGAACTTCTACGTGCTGAAATTGATTTTGAAGAAGGTGGTCATTTTTCACCAGTTCTGCAAGAGGCCGAACTAGTCGTAAAAAGTCCTGGAATATCAGGTGACCACATACTGATAAAATCTTATGAAGACCGAGGCGTACCTGTTATTTCTGAAATCGAATTTGCTTGGCAATTTACGTCTGGGCGAGTGGTTGCCATTACAGGTACAAATGGCAAAACAACCACAACCCATTTGGTCCATCACCTTTTTATAGAGGCAGGTTATTCAGTCTGCTGTGGTGGAAATATTGGATATGGATTATCCAGGTTGGCAATGGAGCCAGGCAAGGATTGGTATATACTTGAGCTTTCCAGCTTTCAGCTTGATGATATCAGAACATTTCGTCCTGACATTGCCATAGTACTGAATATTACACCCAATCATTTGGATAGGTATAAAAATGATATGTCATTGTATGCTGATGCAAAATGGTGTATTACTAAAAATCAAAAAAACGAGGATTTTATTATCTATCAGGCAGGCAATGCCTATATTGAAGCTGCAATTGTGCGACATTCTTCATTAGCAAAACAAATTCCAGTAGGGCATCCGATTGGCATTTCGTGTTCTTGGTTGGAGGTTCAAGGTGAACGATATAATCTTGAACATTTTGTATTGCAGGGAGATCATAATTTGTTTAATACAACGTGTGCTATTTTAGCTGCACGAAAGGCGGGTATTACTCAAGAAGCTATACAACGGGCACTTCCTAATTTCAAGCCTGTCAGGCACCGCATGGAACCGGTAGGAACAATTAATGGGGTTGTTTATATCAATGATTCAAAAGCCACAAACGTGGATGCTGTCTGGTTTGCGCTTAAAGCCATGACAAAGCCGGTGATCTGGATTGCGGGGGGTAAGGATAAAGGAAATGATTATTCCACATTGTCTGACCTTGTGCAAACAAAAGTTAAGGCCCTTGTCTGTCTCGGATTAGACACCCATAAACTGGAGGAATTATTTACCCCAATTCTTCCACGGGTAGTGGTGACAAGAACAATGGAAGCCGCTGTCCACGCAGCTTCCACACTGGCTGCCGATGGGGATTGTGTATTGCTATCGCCGGCCTGTGCAAGTTTTGATTTATTTAAAAATTATGAACAACGCGGCGATATGTTTAAGGATGCGGTTGTTGATTTAGTCAAGGTACAAAACGAACGAACATGAATTCGAGAGTAGCTCAATTCCTCCAGGGAGATAAAGTGATATGGACCATTGTTCTCATATTGGCCACATTGTCAGTAATGGCCGTCTATTCCTCAACAGGAATGTTAGCATACAAGGAAAAGGGTGGGCTTACAGAGTTTTATTTACTTAAGCATGGCAGTTTCATTTTGGGAGGTCTCATGCTGACATGGGTATTTTCGCGCATGCCATATGTGTTTTATGGCCGTATCGCTAAAACTTTATTTTATTTGACGATTCCTCTTCTCATTTACACCTTGTTTTTTGGCGTCGATATGAATGATGCTCGTCGATGGATAACGATCCCTATTATTAGTTTGACGTTTCAAGCATCAGACTTTGCCAAAGTGGTATTAATGATATTCCTTGCTCGGCAACTGGCTTTGCACCAGGGGCAAAAAATGGATTTATTTACACTTGCAAAACCTGTTCTATTACCTGTGGCATTGGTGTGCGCATTAATAATGCCGGCTAATTTATCCACTGCATTACTTTTATTTTTAACATCGATGGCACTAATGGTTGTAGGTCGTATTGACTTGCGTTCATTGGGTGCAATGATTGGCGCAGGTGTTCTGCTCTTTGGAGTGATTTTTTTACTCGGCCTTGTAATGCCCGAGGCTACACGTGCAAGCACATGGGTTTCCCGCATACAGTCCTTTGCAACAGATTCTGACGGCGGCTACCAGGTACAACAAGCAAAAATAGCTATTGTTAATGGCGGTCTTTTTGGCGAAGGTCCAGGAAATAGTTATCAACGTAACGTCTTGCCTTCCGGTTACTCAGATTTTATCTACGCTATTTTTATTGAAGAATATGGGTTTATTGGAGCGGTATTTTTATTGATTATGTACGTGTTATTTTTTATTCGCTGTGTGCGTTTAGTGACATTGTGTGACAAACCATTTGGGTCCTTGTTAGTGATGGGAATAAGTTTGCTGATTGTCCTTCAGGCACTTGCAAATATGGCTGTGGCTGTTAACCTAGGACCTGTGACGGGCGTAACACTTCCTTTTATGAGTATGGGCGGTACATCCC
>JBBQMA010000057.1:0-9577 GCA_038328415.1 Chitinophagales bacterium
TGGAAAACAATGTGGTTCGGGTGAAAGGGCCGAAAGGCAATCTCCATCAAGTGGTGGATAAGGATATTGAAGTAGTAGTCGAAGACAGCCAAGTGGTTGTGAATCGTCCTACCGACCAGAAGCGGCACCGTGCTTTGCATGGACTGTATCGGTCGCTTGTATTCAATATGGTACAGGGTGTATCTGATGGCTTTACCAAACAACTTGAATTGGTTGGTGTAGGTTATCGTTGTTCAAGTACGGGTCAATTATTGGAATTGTCGTTAGGTTATTCGCACCCTGTCATGTTTTATGTTCCTGAAGAAGTGGTTTTGGTCACTAAGATGGAGAAGGGTAGCAATCCGACGGTCATTTTACAATCATCGGACAAACAATTGCTTGGGCAGGTAGCTGCTAAAATCCGGGCGTTCCGTAAGCCAGAGCCTTACAAAGGCAAAGGTGTGCGTTACACTGGTGAGGTTATCCGTCGTAAGGCTGGTAAAGCAGGTGCTAAGAAGAAATAAGGGTTTTATCTGAATTTATTGCGATTATGAAGTTCCAAAAAGAAAAACGGAGACATCGGATTCATCAGCGAATTCGGCATACCATCCGGGGTACAGAGCAACGTCCTCGTATCTCTATCTTCCGTAGCAATCTCCAAATATATGGCCAGATCATCGATGACCTCAATGGACATACGTTGGCATCGGCCTCCTCACGTGACGCTTCGATAGATCGTAGCGCTAGCAAGTCGGAGCAAGCAAGGCAGGTAGGTAAACTTCTAGCCTTGCGCTCAAAGGAAGTCAATATCGAACTGGTTCTATTTGACCGGTCGGGTTATTTATATCACGGGCGTATTAAAGCCCTTGCAGAAGGGGCACGCGAGGGCGGTCTTAATTTCTAAGATAATAAGGCATCACAGCAAATGACTAAGAAACAGGTTAACAGGGTAAAAGCTACCGATACGGAACTCAAAGAGAAAATGGTAGCCCTTAACAGGGTTGCTAAAGTAACAAAGGGTGGTCGGACATTCAGCTTTGCTGCCGTTGTCGTCGTAGGTGACGGCAATGGAACAGTAGGTTATGGATTGGGTAAAGCAAGAGACGTCTCCGAGGCTATTGCCAAGGCGGTCGACGATGCTAAAAAGGACCTGATTAAGGTACCCATTCTTAAAGGTACCATTCCGCATGCTCAAAAGGGAAAGTTTGGTGCTGGTCGTGTTCTGATCAAACCAGCTTCCGATGGAACAGGTGTTATTGCAGGTGGTGCTATGCGTGCCGTACTGGAAAGTGCAGGCATTCACAACGTTCTAGCCAAATCGCATGGCTCCTCTAATCCACATAACGTGATTAAGGCGACCTTGGATGCATTGTCCAAATTGCGTACACCATACGATGTAGCCAGACTGCGAAATGTTAAGTTAGATCTGATTTTTCACGGTTGAGCATAGTTTTTGCCAGAAGAAGAAAACGTCATGAAAAGAATTCGCATTAAACAAGTTCGCAGCGCCATTGATCGCCCTGAACGTCAGAAAGCAACACTGATTGCTCTTGGACTACGGAAAATCAGCAACACTGCCGAACATGATGCCACTCCCCAGGTTTTGGGTATGGTGGATAAAGTAAAACACCTCCTCGTTATTGAGGAAATCTGATCACGTATTAACTCTTGTCAGCAGACATGGAATTACACACTATAAAACCCGCAAAGGGTGCAGTCAAATCCTCTAAGCGTATTGCACGTGGACAGGGCTCAGGTAGAGGCGGCACCTCGACCAAAGGTCATAAAGGGGATAAATCTCGTGCAGGACACAAGGACAAGCGTCACTTTGAGGGCGGTCAAATGCCTATGCAACGCCGCTTGCCAAAGCGAGGATTTACGAATATAAATCGCGTGGAATATGTACCTGTTAACCTGGCACGTCTTCAGGACCTCATTGAAAAACATCAGTTGACAGTCATTGATGTGGAAACGTTGGCAGTGCACCATGTTATCAAGCGTTCTGATCGTGTGAAGATTCTTGCTTTTGGCGAGCTGAAAAGCAAGTGCCAGCTTCAGGTTCATGCTATTTCCGCAAAAGCTCAGGCTGCCATCGAAGGTTTGGGTGGATCTGTTCAACTCGTATAATCCTGAATCATGAAAGGACTGATCACTACCATTCAAAATATCTGGAAGATCAAGGAACTCCGTGACAGGATCCTGTTCACGCTTGCCTTGTTATTCGCATTTCGCCTGGGTTCACATATTTTACTTCCCGGTGTCATACCTGGTGCACTCAAAGCTGCTGTTGGCGGTGGTGGCAATGCCAATGACCTTATTGGATTGATAAATATTTTTACAGGAGGAGCCTTCCAAAATGCGGCTATTTTCGCGCTGGGGGTAATGCCTTATATCACGGCATCCATTATCGTACAGTTGCTTGGATTTGCTGTTCCTTATTTCCAGCGACTACAACAGAAGGAAGGCGAATCAGGTCGTCGCAAGCTCAACCAGATTACTCGTTTACTGACATTGGCAATCACAATGGTTCAGGGTGGGGCATATCTCACCTACCTGACCAGTGTAAATGCCGTTGATCCAGCGATGAGTGTAAAGCTGTTCTTCTTTGGTAACATTATCGTTCTCGCGGCAGGTACTATATTTGCTATGTGGATCGGTGAACGGATTACCGATAAAGGGATTGGAAACGGTATTTCCCTGCTGATCATGGTAGGTATTATCGCCACTCTTCCTAGTGCACTTATCCTTGAGTTCCAATCGGCCTTTGGCGGTGGTAAACTCTTGTTATTTGCGATGGAATTGGCCTTGTTGTTCTTTATCGTTCTTGTCACTGTAGCTATAGTACAGGCTGTTCGCCGAATACCCGTTCAGTTTGCCAAGCGTATGGTTGGTCGTGGAGACGCCAACATTCCTGCGGTCGGTGCAAGGGATTATATTCCACTAAAAGTAAATGGTGCCGGCGTAATGCCGATCATTTTTGCACAGGCTATCATGTTCCTGCCTGCTACTGCTGTTCAGTATCTTTCTGGTGGCGATGCAGAAGTAGCATCGAGTGGTTGGTTGCGTGCTTTAAATGATTTTACCAGTGCACCGTATAACATGATGTACTTCTTGCTGGTGGTAGTATTTACCTATGTGTATACAGCCCTTCTGGTCAACCCGCAGCAATATGCGGAATACCTTAAGCGTCAGAATGCATTTATTCCTGGTATCAAACCTGGCAGCAACACTGCTGAGTTCATTGATTCCATTACAACACGTATAACATTTCCCGGATCTATTTTTCTTGGGTTTATAGCTATTTTCCCAGCTTTTGCTGTGGCGCTTGGTATAAATCAGGGTTTCGCCTTATTCTTTGGCGGTACATCTTTATTGATCCTTGTAGGTGTTGTGTTAGATACGTTGCAACAGATTGAAAGCTATTTGTTGATGCGCAAGTATGACGGTTTAGTTAAATCGGGCAAGTTGAAAGGAAGAAGTGGAGGCATGGCACCAATTGGTTCCAGCATTTAACAGTTTCCGGAGGACAGGTAAAGCCTATGATTTATTATAAAACGGCAGAGGAAATTGAATTAATCCGGCAAAGTTGTTTGCTGGTTTCTAAAGCCCATGCCCATGTGGCGGGCATACTCAGACCCGGAATGACGGGTCTGCAAATTGATAAGGAAGCTGAAAGTCTGATTCGTGATCACGGCGCTTTGCCTGCATTTAAAGGTTATCGGGGATTCCCGGGAACACTTTGTGTATCGGTAAATGAAACTATTGTACACGGCATTCCCAATGACAAACCTTTTAAAGAAGGTGATGTTGTGTCGGTGGATTGCGGGGTACTTTGGAAGGGCTACTACGGTGACGCTGCCTATACCTATATGGTAGGTAATGTTGCTGAAGAAGTTCGCCGGCTACTTGAGATTACTAAGGAATGTCTTTATTTGGGTATTTCTGAAGCGAAGGTAGGGAATCGGATTGGTGATATCGGAAGTGTGATACAGGAACATGCCGAGCGCAAGCATGGTTACGGTGTGGTCCGGGAATTGGTTGGTCATGGGGTTGGAAGAAATCTGCATGAAGAACCGGAGGTTCCAAATTTTGGTAAGCATGGACGGGGTCCGATGATCAAGGAGGGATTGGTAATTGCCATAGAGCCGATGATCAATATGGGAACCCGGCAGGTGCGCCAATTGCAGGATGGGTGGACGGTGATTACACGTGACCGGAAGCCATCAGCCCATTTTGAGCACACAATAGCGGTGCTTGCAACAGGCCCGGAACCTCTTTCTGATCACCGGATGATTGAAGAAGCAATCGCTGAAAATAAGGAGTTGTCGGAAATGTCAACAAAAAGTTAGATATTTGCACTCCCAAATCAGGGTATGGCTAAAAAGGACTTAATAAAACTGGACGGAACCATCGAGGAATCACTTTCCAATGCGATGTTTCGTGTCCGATTGGAGAATAATCACCTGATCCTCGCGACGATCTCGGGTAAGATGCGAATGCACTATATCCGAATTCTTCCAGGGGATAAGGTATCGGTAGAGATGTCGCCTTACGATTTAACTCGTGGGCGAATTATTTATCGTTACAAATAACGGAAAAAAAAAGTACGATGAAAGTACGGGCATCTATTAAAAAGCGTTCGGTCGACTGTAAGATTGTCCGTCGGCACGGAAAGCTTTACATAATTAACAAGAAGAACCCTAAGTTTAAACAACGGCAGGGTTAGTCTCTGTCTTTAACTTATAACGTATGGCACGGATTGCAGGTGTTGATTTACCAAGGAATAAGAGGGGCGTAATAGGCCTCACTTATATCTATGGTATCGGTCGTTCCACGGCTTCGGTTCTTTTAGAACGGGCGGGAGTCAGTGAAGAAATCAAAATACAGGAGTGGACAGATGAAAACATCCGTATCATATCCGGTATGATTCAAAATGAATTTAAGGTTGAGGGTGAACTTCGTTCGGAGGTCCAACTTAGCATCAAGCGATTGATGGATATAGCTTGCTACCGCGGGCTTCGTCACAGAAAGGGCTTGCCTGTTAATGGTCAACGGACAAAAACAAATGCCCGTACCCGGAAAGGAAAACGTAAAACGGTTGCCAACAAGAAGAAGGCTACCAAATAATTGATAATTGTCTATAAATTATGGCAAAAGCGACAAAGAAGGTCAAGAAACGTAAAGTGAAAGTCGAACCGGAAGGTTTGGTCTATATTCAAGCTACGTTTAACAATATCATCATTTCCCTAACTAATAAGCAGGGACAGGTGGTATCATGGGCTTCCGCCGGTAAGGCGGGGTTCAAGGGATCCAAGAAAAATACCCCCTATGCAGCTCAGATGGCGGCAAACAGTGCGGCACAAACGGCGTACGATGCTGGAATGAGGCACGTGGAGGTATATGTAAAAGGCCCTGGTGCCGGCCGTGAGGCTGCTATTCGGGGTATCGATGGGTCGGGCATTCGTGTCACAACGATTCGGGACGTAACCCCAATTCCCCACAACGGCTGTCGTCCACCAAAGCGTCGTCGCGTTTAATCACCTTATTGCTATTCGTCACAAGTAAGAAATTATGGCAAGATACACGGGGCCAGCTACTAAGAAAGCAAGATCCTTCGGGGAGCCCATTTTCGGTTATGATAAGGCGTTTGAGCGTCGCAAATACGGTCCGGGTCAGCACGGTCCATCCCGTAGGCGGAAACAAAAGTCGGAATATGCCAACCAGCTCATGGAAAAGCAAAAAGCTAAGTATACTTACGGTATACTTGAGCGTCAGTTCCGTAATACGTTTGTAGCTGCAACAAAGAAAAAAGGAGTTACCGGTGAAGTACTTCTCCAGTTGCTGGAAGCGCGTCTGGATAATACCGTATACCGCCTTGGACTTTCCAATACAAGAAGAGGTGCCCGTCAACTTGTTGGCCATAAACACATCCTTGTTAATGGGGTGGTGACCAATATCCCTTCCTGCCAGTTGCGCCCTGGAGACGTTGTTTCCGTTCGTGGCAAATCAAAGGGTATGGAGGTTATTCAAAATAATGCCGCTTCTTCAAAAGCTGAAGTACGCAAATACCCCTGGTTGGAGTGGAATCCTGACAAGCTTGAAGGCAAGTTCCTCGAATATCCGGAACGTGATGCAATACCAGAGCGTATCAATGAACAGTTGATCGTCGAACTTTACTCGAAGTAATTCGAAACATAATAGCGAAAGGACAGCTTGCTGTCCTTTCGTGCATGGAGGTAAACCACATTCTTTCCCCCCCAATTATTTCGCACTTTATGAATATTCTTGATTTTCAGCAACCCGACAAAATTCTCCTTCAGAAGGCTAATGACTTCGAAGGAGTTTTTGAATTTAAGCCATTAGAACCCGGTTTTGGCCAAACCATAGGCAATTCTCTACGTCGGGTACTATTGTCTTCATTGACCGGTTATGCTATTTCTGCGATCCGCATAGGCGGTATAGATCATGAATTCTCTACCATCAAAGGTGTTGTGGAAGATATCATTGAGATTATTCTCAATGTAAAACAAATCAGGCTGAAACATAACCTGAAGGATGACCAGTCCGGATCAGAAAAGGTCTATCTAACGATTAGTGGTAAAGAACAGTTTACTGCAGGCGATATTGAACAGTATTCCAATGTTTTCACCGTCATGAACCCTGAACTGGTTATCTGTAACATGGAACCCTTCGTAACCTTAGAAATCGAATTGACGATTACGAAAGGTCGCGGGTATGTACCAGCTGACGAAAATCTCACTAAAGATGCCCAAATTGGTGTCATCCCTGTTGATGCTATTTATACGCCAATAAAAAATGTATCTTATCAGGTTGGTAATACGCGTGTTGGCCAGCGTACTGACTATGAAATGCTCACGCTTCATCTTAAGACGGATGGCACCATCCATCCCGAATCGGCTGTTAAAGACGCTGCACGGATTTTGATTCAACATTTGATGCTCGTTAGTGATGAAAATATTACTTTCGACGAAAGTGGTAAAACGGAAGAAAAGGTTGTTGATGAGCAGGTATTGCATATGCGAAAACTTCTTAAGACCTCCCTGGAGGATCTTGAGTTGAGTGTTCGCGCATACAACTGTCTCAAGGCTGCTAAAATTAATTCCCTGGCAGAGTTGGTGCATTATGATATGCACGAGCTTTTGAAATTCAGAAATTTCGGTAAAAAATCATTGGTTGAAATTGAAGAACTTCTCCAGGATAAAGGTTTGACTTTTGGCATGGACGTTGCCAAGTACAAGTTGGACGAAGAATAAATTCGAAACTCTTACTAACCTGCAATAATCGTCATGAGCCCTAACGCTCCGATGTTGCGAAGCTAAATTTTTTGATATGAGACACGGTGATAAAGTAAATAATCTAGGCCGGAAAACGGGCCACCGTAGAGCCTTAATGAAAAACCTGAGTAAGGCGATCATTGAGCATAAACGGATTAATACTACGCTTGCGAAAGCAAAAGCATTACGTGTGCACCTTGAGCCGCTAATAACCAAGGCCAAGGATAATACCACACATAATCGCCGTGTAGTGTTTTCTTACCTCCAGGATAAGGAAAGTATCAAGGAATTGTTTGGCGTTATCGCTGAACGTGTAGGTGATCGTCCAGGTGGGTATCTGCGAATCATCAAGACGGGTTTCCGTCGTGGCGATGCCGCTGATATGGCGATGATTGAATTTGTAGATTTCAATACTTCGTATACGAAGGACGGTGATGTTTCATCGGCCAAGAAAAAACGTACGCGTCGTGGTGCTAAAAAATCAGGTGGTGATACTGCTGTTGTTACAGCTACGGCCGGTGCAGCAATAACTACTGCTGCCGTCGCTTCAGCATCTACGCCTGCCAGCGAAGAGGAATAATTTTCTTTCTTCAACGCAATTGAAAAAAAGGCGCTCCGGTTTTTACCGGAGCGCCTTTTCTGATTTATGGTGAATTTACTTTTTATCTTGTTCCGTTGGCGAGTAAGAAACCTTGAGGGTATTGGGAAATGAATAACAATTTTCTAATTAATCTACCTAAATTTGGGTAAGATTGATTTTTGAAAATGTTGATCCCGGATGTGTTTATCCTCTACTTTTCACTAGGGGAATCCTGGTGTGCCATTGATCATTTAAGGCCAGCCAATAGTACCCCGGCGCTAAATGTTCAATCGATAAAATAACTTCCTCGGAAGTCAAAACACCTGACATCACCTCTATGCCGGTGATATGGTAGAGCTTATATGCAGTCGATGGATTAGTGATTGCAGAATTATTACGTAGGAAAAGTAGATTTCCCACTGGATTGGGATAAGCAATCCAAGTGCTCGGAGTGATTTCGGCAATTGGTGAAACCATCTCATAAGTGGGGAGATCACAAACCGCTGGTGTCGGGTTAGAGGACATGGCACGATACGCTGCTTCAATGGGGGGATTGGATGAGGTCCAATTACTAAAATGAATTGGTGGGATTTGGGCCACATTTTCATAAAATGAATTGAACGAATAATTGAACAATGTGAGGTCGTTTGGCTCACTTGTTCCAATAGGCTGAATCAAGCCTTTAATTGTATTACCAAAAGCGTAATGATCCGACCCTTGTAAAATGTAAAGTCCAAAAAAAGGTGATGATATATTGGTGACCTGATTGCCAATGAAGTTCTGTTGATTTGATGCAGGTCCTGTATTCATAAAGATTCCATACAGAGCAGCTCTATTTCTGAAGAAGGTATTGTATGGACCATTTATACCATGGCTATTGTCAATCACAATATTTTGCATCACGTTTCCTTCAAACAGATTCATATAGGGATAATTGCCATGCAGTACCAGGTCACCTGCTGAGTTTGAAGGCAATGCCGTGCCTGTCCAAAAAGGCGCTGTAGAATGATTGTAGGCAATAACATTGCCGTTGGCTCCTGACTGCAATAAAACACTATGCCTTAGTTGTTTGAAATTATTTGCATGCGCAAAACAGTCGGAAGAACCGGATTGCAATACCACCCCGTATGCTTTGCCACCACCACCGAAATTAAATGCGTTCGTAAAATAGCTATACTCAATCGTGATTCGGGATGAGGATCGGATATCAATGTGTGCAAAGTTGCAAAAGGAGCTAGAAATGCCCCTGACGCCACAATTTTGGGCATGGGTAAAAGAAATATTTGCCGATTGTGATGTTGTAGAATCCAGTCGTTCTATTTGCAGGCAGTTAATATGCACCTGTTGACGTGGTGTTACCCGATAAATTAGTGGTACTAATTGCGGGTCATAACTTCTCCGAAGGGGCTGCTCAAGGAAAAGCGTATCATCTGACACCGCAGTGATTTCAATGATTTGGCCGGTAGTATGATAGGCCCAAGAACTGGATACCAGCAAACTGTCATCAAAGGCATGGAGTCGAATTATATCACCTACATCAAACAGATGAGGCAATGCGATAACGATGAAATGATCGCCCTGCATAGGTGCTTTCATTGGCTTTATTCCGGTATCGGATTCCTTCCCGATAATTTGTATCCCGTCCTTATTGTTTCCCGGATTGAAGAGGAGCTTAGCGGTAGGTTTTTTAGTAAATTGATCAGTATCGCCTTCGAGGATAATG
>JBBQMA010000058.1:0-9560 GCA_038328415.1 Chitinophagales bacterium
GTAAAGGATGAATTCCTGATTTTAGATTGTTGGGATAATTTCGAATATTTCAAGATCAATCCAAGGGGAAAAGAATTAAAACAGCAGATTCCGTTACCTGTCAGGCTCTTTGGCGTCCGACTGGATAAAATCGAAAAGGAAAAATTAAAACCCTGGTGTACAGTAAAGGATGAATTCCTGATTTTAGATTGTTGGGATAATTTCGAATATTTCAAGATCAATCCAAGGGGAAAAGAATTAAAACTAAACAGTGTATTACCTGGCACAATAAACGGACAGTTGTCTGTCGCCGTTGGGTCTGCCCAGCTTACAATAGCGCAGCATAGACCCGGATTCAGATTGATAATCATATCAGCAGGGCAAGTAAGCACCGGATCTTCCGTGTCAGAAACATTGACCGTCTGTGTTGCAGAACCTGTAATTGCTCCCAATGCATTAAGCACTTCCCAAGTGATGGTTGTTGTGCCTGAAGGAAGGTTATTTACTGCCACATTAGCAGGGTAAGGTTGTAGAACTACAATGTTTGGCCCACCTCCTACGCGATACCGAACGGAGAAACCGGTTGCATTGCCACAACCTGCTGCGTTGAACGTAGGAAAGTTAAGTACAGCATTGGCCACGCAAACACCAGGACTCAAGCCGATGTTCAAGACCAATGGGTTGGGCACAGGATTACATGGAACCGGTGCAACAAACTCGATGCATTGGCCATTAAACAATGTTGCTGTATTGAAACCTTGCAGGCTATTGAGACGTGGGGTAGCTACAACTCCTTCAATACCTCTTGTAGCACTTAGGCCAAAGCTGTAAAGAGGATCATGTGTACCCGCAAAATTAATATCCTGATATTTGAAGAAGATGCGGTTGCTTGTTTCAAACAAACGCACTTGGAAGGTGATATCACCAGTCCCTACGGCCATGTTAAAGTGACCGATACGATACCACTCAATAGTGAATACACGATTGGGCGCTACACCGTCTACGCGAGTATAAACACCGCTACCTGTCACTACAAGACCATCTGCATCCAAATCATCCCAGAATGGATACATAGCTGCACCTGCTGTCACAGTTGGTAAGGTTGTATTGCCTAAACCACGGTTTGTTGCAACCGGCCATGTAATGAATCCGTTGGTGGATACATTAAATGTGTTGTAGCTAGCCGTATAAAACGTAAACGGAAATGGAAGCGCAAGATTAAGAAATGTCACATCATCTCCCTGGCCGACAAAGGTTGTACCTGCCTGGCCCTGAGCCTGCACATAAGGCTCGGCACAAGCCACTATCGAGTAGTTGAGCTGAGCATGGGAAGAAACTACCGCAAAAAAGGGTAGCACCATGACCAGAACCAACTTCAAGAATGGACTTGCCACTTTTGAAAAATAGTTACTGTTCTTCATGAGATTATTTTTTAATACGTTGATTTGAGTGAAGGATTAGTTAGAGAGCTTAGAAATTGCTCCATTAATAATGGTTTCCAACTCTTTTTCATCGAAATAGGAATAGAGTTCTTTCTGCGCATCTGTGCCCACTCCACCAAACATAGCAATCGCATTTTCAGCGGCAACTTTGGTTGAGGAGCCCGACATCAACGCATCCCGAATGGACATCCAGAATTGAAGCTCATCCTTTTTCTTGGTCAGAACAATAGGTCCTTCACCTAACTGGATCAATTGGTTAAGCTGCAACGTCAACAGGTTAATCTCGCTTTCTGCGATCTGCAAAGCCTGAGCGGAACTTTTCCAATTAATTTGAGGCTGCCCCTGGACCAAAGAATGCGGCGGTTGTTGAGCCATACCCTCTGAAGCCATGAACAATCCTCCGAGTACCATTATAAGAGACCAAAACATAGATCTGCTCAACGGTTTTACAAATTGTTTCATAGGAAAATAATTTAATTATAGTAAATACGAAATCCAATCCAAACAGGAGCCACTTCGGACACACCGCAAAACAAGCAGTGAAACAACACCATACCAATCAAATGACTGGCTAGTTGCCTACTGCATAATGAAAAAAGGATGTGTACATCCACTCCCAAACATGTGTTGCAATTTACTCCTCAAGGAGAAGCAACGTCAACCATTTATTGAAGCCGGCAAATCGGTTTTGGGGTGGTTCCGGGATGGAAAAAGAACCAGCTTCAACATAAAACAATTAAAAAGCAAGACTTAAGAGCCTAACTTTTCCACTCACAAAGGTAATAAGTATAAATTTTCTGGTCAAGTAAAGTAAAGCCAGGACGCTTTCTCATGAATAGATAGTTTTTTAATACACTTGTTTGGCGTTACAGATCAATCTATTATACAAAATGTTGGTTTATTTATTTTTCACTGTTGACTTCTTCCAATGCATCAATTCAGGTTATTTGAGTGTAGAATCCCTCGTATCATTATGCGCTTAATTGCGATTTCCGGTATTCTCCAGAATTTTAATTGGTTCAATCTCACACCTAATACTTGTATATTTGCAGGAGTAAATTTCAACTTGGTATGCGTCACACCTCTCTCATTCTGACAATCCTAGCTTTCCTTCTTTTGTATACTGCATGCAGGCAACCATCGAATCTTAAGTCAAGTGACTTGCAACTGCATTTAGATTCCTTGCAAACGCTTGCAAATCACCTTGATACGTTGCAACAATTAGCTCAGGTCAATCAGGAGGCCCTTGATTATTCAATCGAGCCCCGCATCCCCGAAGGCATCACTTTACCTGCAGGCACTGCAATAAAGGGGCCATTGGAAGATCTGCCGAAAGAAACCCGGGTAACGATAAAATCCAGATTGGGCGAACTTTCCGATCTCTGGGCTAAGCATGAAAAACAAGGGGAAGAGCTACTTCAGGAAATCACACTAACCATTGGCAAACTAACTGAAATTCAAACTATTATATCCAAAAAAGAACAACCAGATCCAACGCAGGTGAAAGACGTTGAAAAAATGGGATCATTAGTAGGTACATATAAGGAGCGATATAAACGTTTGGAAACAATCTACATAACGACACAAAAACAAACCTCCGAGATGCTCTCCAGCCAAAAGGAATTGGTGCCAGGAGCCACATTCCTCCTTTCGAAAACACCTCGTTTTCAATAAATTATTGCTCTGGATTCGCTATTGCCTTAAATTTCATTATACCTGCTGGTGTTGTGTTAACACTAGGCATCTTTGTCACTTGAGGAAGCTGTACTTTTGGCCATAATCCAGCATCTGCCCTACAAAGTTATCGGGATAGTTCACCTTTATATCAATGATCTCTCCCTTATCATCCAGGACAGGTTGAAGCTCAGGATTAATTAACCCATTGTACGGAGGCATATTGAAGGGTTTGACGCGATTGAGTACCTCCTGATGGATAGCCTGGTCCACATTGACCCCATAATTTTCCACCAGCTTCTTGCCCGCTGCATAGTCCCCCTCAGACTTTATCCGCTGGACCTCGCCCAGCAACTGCCCGAAGATGGCCCGCAGTTTTTCATAGTCCGTAATATTAAAGTAGGTTTTATCCCCCCGGACCACCTTCTCAATGACGTTCTCCGCCTTGCCTTTTTCATATGCCCAGGCGCCGATCAATTGACGGTTGCGCATATGAGACTCTTCGACATTCTTTCCGGGCTCCAGCCGGCGCAATTGCTTCATCAGCCCATTGCTGATATACGAATCATACTCGGATTTGCCCACTTCTAGTGATTCCATCAGTCCCAGCTCCACCATCTTAGAATCCAAAATAAAATAGAGGGCTACCAGATCTGCACGAGCCTCTTCCAGCGTGGAGGCAAAACTTTTCAACGTTTCTTTCGGGGTGCCGACACCCGGGTTCAATTTACCCGAGGCATGTCCGATCACTTCGTGCAAGGCTGTGTGCAATTTATCGGAGAGAGCGCCGTGCTTGGATACTCTGGCTATCTCTTCCTCGTCATGTGCAAACTCTTTCAGCAGTGCAGGGCCACTCGCGTTATTATAGGCATCGATGATATTGCCCAGACTAACGGATTTGGAACCGTGCTTTTCCCTTATCCAATCTGCATTGGGCAGGTTCACCCCAATCGGCGTCGTCGGTGAGGCGTCGCCGGATTCACCGACGACGTTGACGACATTGTAGCTGATTCCGACTACATTTTTCTTTTTAAGCTCCGGCTTGTAGGGCATCCGGTCCTCAAACCACTGGGCATTTTCTGCCATGACCTTCATCCGGGCACTGGCCTCAAAATCCTTTATCTGCACAATATTTTCATAGGACCCTTTGTGACCCAGTGGATCATTGTATACTTCTACAAAGCCGTTAATGTAATCAATATCGCCTTCAGTGGCTTGCACCCATGCGATGTTATAGGCACTCCATTCTCTAAGGTCCCCTGTGCGGTAATAGGTAATGAGGTGTTCAAGAGCACCCTTTTGTTTTTCATTTTCCGCGACACCGACGGCGAGGGTGAGCCATTTTATAATTTCCTGAATAGCAGGTCCATAAAGACCATCCGCTTTATACACGTCCTCCCTCAACTGGCCATCTTCACCACGCACCAGGCGGCTGTTGAGGCCATATTCAATTGGCGTAGTATCCTTCTTGTTTGCTATCTTCTTATAATAGGCCTCTACCTCTGCCTGAGTAATGCCTGGCGAATAGAAATTAATGGCGGAAGATGCCACCAGATCCAGGTCGGCATCCAGACTCACTTTTTTAGATTCCACTGAAGGGTCGAAGATCGCTTTAATGGCCTCCCCAGACAATGAGCTATTTGTCGCCTCCAGCAGGGTCTGAAAATACGCTTCAGAAAAATCGGGCACAAACTTATCATTGGAATAGTGATGGTGAATGCCATTTGAAAACCACACCCGCTTGGTGTAAGTCATAAACTGGCTCCACTCCGCATTGGTCGTGTCCCCGGTATAGTTGGACACAATTTGCTCCAATGCCTTGCGGATGACCAGGTTATGCCGATAATTTTGATCATACATGATATCCCTTCCCGCCAGTCCTGCCTGAGTGAGGTAATAAACCAACTTTTTCTGTTGCAGGCTGAGCTTCTCCCAACCTGGTATCTGGTAGCGAAGGACCTGGGCATCCGCAAACTGGTCCGCAATCCACTTGAATTCCGTGTTAGCAGAAGTAGTGGGTGTACTATCCTTGGAGTTACACTGAATAAATAAGGTGAGTGAAAGCATGAAAATCAGGTAGGGAAAGTGTCTCATATTGGCATCCATTTGAAGTGGTGAAGGTAATTGTTTTGGAATGATTACAACCAGTTCTTGTACGCCCTCCCTCAATCTTAGGAATTTTGGCCCATTTTCCAATCCAGTCAATTCATCCGAATTGGCAAAAATCCTTACTTCATAATTGGTCCTGATTAAGGCAAAGCGCCGCTAAAATTCAATCAATACCTGGGATTACGAAAACACTGAAAAAATCACACCTTCCATTTAATGTTACAACCGACGCTGGGATATTGCTTCTCCAGCGGTGCTTCGCCGCCCAGTGCCCGGTCGAGTGCTTCGCGCAAATCCACCCCAGACAGGGTCTCCTCATTTTTAGGCCTGCTGCTATCCAGACGGCCTCGATACACTAATTTTCGCTCTGTATTAAATACATAAAAGTCAGGTGTACATGCCGCATCATAAGCCTTCGCTACCTGTTGACTTTCATCGTACAAATAGGGGAAAGGGTAACCCAAAGCTGCTGCCACTTCTTTCATTTTATCCGGAGCGTCATCCGGATATTTTTCCGAATCATTGGAATTGATTGCAAAAAACTGCACATCCCGATCCTGATAGGCCAGGGCCAGGGAAATTAATTCCGGGTTCACATGAATAACATAGGGACAATGATTACAAATAAACATAATTACAAAAACAGTATGCCCTGTCTTTTCATAAAGATGGACATTTGTACCAGTGACGATATCCGGTAATGTAAAATCTGGGGCGAGCGTTCCCAAAGGAAGCATGGTGGATTCGGTTAGAGACATAGGGAGGTTATGAGTTTATTCGTTGAAGCGTTTATGAGGTTGAGGTTGAGGTTGATGTTATGAGATTATCGTTGAAGCGTTGAAATGTTTAGCGTTTAGTGGTCTTCGCTCCTCGGTCATGATATTCCTTTTCATTTCCTAAGTGCCTTGACGGTTCACTTTCCTCGGTTTTGATGTTTTGAGGGCATAGTATAACACAAAGAACAAGGATCAACAAACAACCTTGAAGAAGCTTCTTCCGTCTTTTAAAAGACAAAATAAATAAAGGGTTGTAATTCGGCGCTCATGACCTGAAAAATAATAACGATAGCCAGAAAAGCCAAACAAGCTTGCACAACTAATGGCGACCGTGCAAACCATCCTCTGTACATCTGTTTCCAATCTGCAGGTAGCCAATGGATGAGATAACCGCCAGCAATAAAGCTAAAAACAGTTAAATAACCTGATACCACTTCAGGTATCAAGTCGCCTTGAAATCGATAAACAATCCGATGCAACATAAGTTGCGCACTTTCCATACTCTCTCCCCGGAACCAAGTCCGTGTCAACGTGATAAACAGCAACGTAATCAACACACCTGTGGCATGCAGTGGCCAGCTCCCAATTTCTTTCCATGGACTGAAGCGTCGCCAATATTTATAAACTACAAGACCTACACCATTCATGGCGCCCCAGATCACCATATTCCAGGAAGCCCCATGCCAGAGGCCACCAATCGTCATCGTCAACATTAAATTGATATTCGTATCGACATGTTGCCGGATAGCAGGAAAAAAACGATATAACAGCATCACACCCAAAAGTAAACCTACGGTAATCAAAACCATTTGCACCGTACCAACCAATAACAACAAAAAGACAAGCACAACAGCAACCATGATATACGAAAAAAGTGAACCTTTCCGATTACCACCCATTGGAATATACAAATAATCCCGGAGCCACGTAGATAGCGAAATATGCCAACGCTTCCAGAAATCAGCAACACTAGCGGCCTTATATGGCGAATTAAAATTAATAGGGAGTGTAAATCCCATCAAGGCCGCAACGCCAATAGCAATATCGGTATATCCAGAAAAATCGGCATAAACCTGCAACGAATATCCAAATAAGGCTGCCAGATTTTCAAAGCCACTAAATGAACCCGGATTCGAAAATACACGGTCAATAAAATTGACAGCGATATAATCTGCCAATAACATCTTTTTAAGCAGACCGTTTAATATCCAGAATAAAGCGATCCCAAATCCTTCACGTGTAAGACGATAAGGCTTATAAAGCTGCGGTATGAATTCAGATGCTCTTACGATAGGGCCGGCTACTAACTGAGGAAAAAAGGAAACATAAAAGCCAAAATCCATGACATTTGTCACCGGCTTGATCGAACGGCGATAAACATCAATGGCATAGCTCATCGTCTGAAATGTAAAAAAGGAAATGCCTACTGGTAACAGTATTTTTTCGGCCCGGAAACTGGTTCCAAAAAAACCATTGGACCACTGGGCAAGATGATTGTACACCTGATGATCCGTATGCATGAAAACATTATACGCATCTGTAAAAAAATAGGCATACTTGAAATAAACCAACACGCCGAGGTTTAAAAAAATACTTAGAGCCAGCCACCACTTTCGATGTACCTCGATGACAGACCTTCCCATCCTCAAGCCAATTAAATAGTCAGTAACCGTTGAGAAAATTAGTAAAAAAACAAACAGTCCACTGGTCTTGTAATAAAAAAACAAACTAATGGCAAACAAATAGGTATTCCGCCAGCTTTGGCGCGGATAGACCAGACTGTAACCGATGAGCACGACAGCAAAAAAGGCCCAGAAATAAATCTGCGTAAATATCAGTGGGCTATCCGCCTGATACAATAACCATGTCCATAATTTCTCTCCCACTACTCCTCCGGATTTTGTTGATCGAAGAATTGGATAACTGCGTTACAAAATGCATCGGCAAATAAATTTCCAGCCAGGGCATAACCCGCTACCGTAAAATGAATCCGATCCTTTTTTGCCAGGCCCTGTTGTTGCCACCGGACAATCGATTGAAGGCCACCCATCACCGTAAACTGATCCCAAACTGCCGCTTGATGGGAATGTGCCAACCGGAACATAGATTCCTGAACTGCAAGCGCATTTTTATTCACGGCTCGTTTTTTATAATACGTGTCATTATTTGTAATAAATATAAACATGGTTTCCGGATTGCCACGCTGGAAAATCCGAATGAGCGAATCATAGCGCATCTCAAAGGCCCGCTGATCAAAACGACCATTCGGCGCATTGGCATCATTGACCCCTATCCCCAAAAGTACAAGATCCGGAGCTAATAATGCCGCTTGTCCGGCCAAATTTTCGCAAGCCAGATAGGTATTCAAACTGGCACCATTTGCCCCGATCGTATGGTGCACCATAGCCGGATATTCATCCAAAAACTGGACGCCCTGCAGGGTAAATTGGGGCTTATCAGAATTTGCACAAGGAATTAAAACAATCTCAATGGCATCCTGCTCCTCCGCATAATGCCATTCGAGATATCCACCTGGCTCATTGACGACAATAGAATCCGGACAATCAAAACTAAACGGCTCCGGCCACATCGTTGCCTGTATTAAATCCGCATAAATCCTGACGCGCTTAAACTGTTGCACGTTAGCACCATTGCGTACCGACATATGGACAGAGGCATACGGATCCGTGGTCGTTGCGGTAAGCGCTGCGATGCCAAAGGGTCCGCCCGCAGTTCCTTTTACACGGCGGCTACCTCTCCAGGTACCTGTTTCATGAATTCGCAATGCAGCAGGGCTATTTGTTCCGGCCAGGGTATAGGGAAAAATAAATCCCTGATTCACTCCCCGCTCGGATGGAAATAATGCGGCGAGTCGATTTCTAATCGTGCTACTCAACACGCCTGCCTGCACATGTGAACCACCAATATGCAGAAATGTAAATTGTTCGGAAGATCCATCATGGATGCGGCGAATTTTCTCCAAACAACGGTCCCAATTATTTTTATTTTCGGGTAGATGAAGATAATTACTATCTAATTCCAAAAAGGGATACAACGCACAAAGAATGTCGGCAGGTGAGCCTTGAGCAAACCCAAAAAGCGGCAGGGATAATACCCATAATAAACAACGCCAACGGATCATTGCATACGAGATTTAATTCGAGATTCGGCCTCATTAAATGCCTCAAAAAGCCATGTCGCTATTTTTTGTGCGCCGCTATTTGTAAAATGGACATAATCACTGGCTGCCAGCGCAGGCGCTGCATTTACCCAGGAAGGCATGCTGTTTTTTCCACCCATGGCTTCATAAATATCCCAATAGGCGGCACCTTCTGCAAATGCCGCCGCCTTTAGCGCATCGCGTACTTCCGGCAGGAAAGGATAAGTCACAAAATCAAGTCCATCTTTTAAAGACATATCCGAAGGGCCGATGACCAGAAAAGCCGCATCGGGATAAATGGTTTTTAACCATCTGATCTGGCCCTTAAAATAACGGCCATAATCATTTACCTGGGCGGATGATTTCATACCCGGCATGGTATTCCCGCCAAATTGTAACATGATCATCGCCACATCATCT
>JBBQMA010000059.1:0-9533 GCA_038328415.1 Chitinophagales bacterium
GTCGAAGGTCGAATGTCAGAAGGTCGAAGGTCTGAAGGTCGAATGTCAGAAGGTCGAAGGTCTGAAGGTCGAAGGTCGAAGGTCTGAAGGTCGAATGTCAGAAGGTCGAAGGTCTGAAGGTCTGAAGGTCTGAAGGTCGAAGGTCTGAAGGTCGAAGGTCGAAGGTCGAATGTCAGAAGGAGTAGGGACGGAGTCGTTGTTGGTTGATCTCCAGTGTCGTTGTTCGTTTGGTCGAAACAACGAAACAACGAAAGGGCGAAATGTTTAAATAGGGGTAGTTTTCGTTAATCAGCTTTTTTGTAATACAAGACATTGATTATCATTCTAATTTATGCTGCATTCAAAACATTTTGGAAAGTAGTGATTTTATTTTCAAGAAATAGGGCGCAGAAGTTATGTTTTATTAGTCTTTTGTCCATTGGGCTGGAGGCGATAAAATGGATTGGCATTTAGGTGCCCGTCATGTCCAAAAATCAATAGGGTGATTATCGCTTAACGTATAGTTAACCTTTTAGCCGCGGAATAGTGGTATCTTTGCGCTCCTTTTAGAAAAATACCACATGCAAGAAGCTATTCGCAACATCGCCATTATTGCCCACGTCGACCACGGAAAAACGACGCTGGTAGACAAACTCCTCCACGCAGGCCATACGTTTAAAGCCCACCAGGAGGTAGGCGAACTGATCATGGATAGCAATGATCTGGAGCGGGAGCGCGGTATCACGATTCTGGCCAAGAACGTCGCCATGACTTATAAAGATGTCAAGATAAACATCATTGACACGCCTGGTCACTCCGATTTTGGCGGAGAAGTGGAGCGTGTACTGAATATGGCGGATGGCGTTCTGCTACTGGTTGATGCCTTCGAAGGTCCCATGCCGCAAACCCGTTTTGTACTGCAAAAAGCGATCGAGATCGGGCTGAAGCCCATCGTGGTCATCAACAAGGTGGACAAAGAAAACTGCACGCCTGAAGAAGTAAATGACGAAGTATTCGAGCTGATGTTCAACCTGGAAGCTTCGGAAGAACAGCTTGATTTCCCAACGATATACGGATCAGCGAAACAAGGCTGGATGAGTACCGACTGGCGCAAACCAACAACGGATGTGACGCCGCTTCTTGATGCCATCCTCGAGCATATTCCTTCGCCACAGGTGCCTGACGGCAATCTGCAGATGCTGATCACTTCGCTGGACTATTCCTCCTTCGTGGGCCGTATTGCCATCGGCCGTCTGCACCGCGGTGAGATTCGCGACGGACAGCAGGTGTCCCTGATGAAAAAGGACGGATCTGTTCAAAAGCAAAAATTACGTGGATTATTCATCTTTTCCGGCTTGGATAAGGTCAAAGCGGAAGTCGTAAAAGCTGGTGATATCTGTGCCTTGGTAGGCATTGAGGGTTTTGAAATCGGTGATACCATCGCTGATGCGGAGAACCCTGAAGCACTGCCTACAATCTCCATTGATGAGCCTACGATCAGTATGACCTTTACAATCAATGATTCCCCTTTCTTCGGGCAGGAAGGCAAGTTTGTGACTTCCCGTCACGTGAAGGATCGCTTGACGAAAGAGTTGGAAAAGAACCTGGCGCTGCGCCTGGAGGAAACGAATTCTGCCGATAGTTTCAAGGTGTTTGGAAGGGGTGTATTGCACCTATCGGTACTGATCGAGACCATGCGTCGCGAAGGATATGAGATGCAAATTGGTCAGCCTCAGGTCATCATGAAACGCGTTGACGGTAAATTGCATGAGCCTGTAGAGGAATTGCGTATTGACCTTCCCGAAAACGTATCCGGCAAAGCCATTGAAATGGTGACCCGCCGCCGAGGTATCATGTTGTCCATGATCCCGAAAAGCGAGCGGATGCTCCTCCAGTTTGAGATCCCTTCACGGGGTATTATGGGGCTTCGTTCCATGTTGCTGACAGCGACGGCCGGTGAAGCCATCATGAGCCACCGCTTCAAAGAATTTCAACCGCACAAAGGGGAAATCCCTGGCCGTCAAAACGGTTCGCTGATCGTGCTGGAGACGGGCACGTCTATACCTTACAGCCTGAATAACCTCCAGGATCGCGGCCACTTCTTTATTGCTCCCGGTGAGGAGGTTTATGAAGGTCAGGTCATCGGCGAAAACAACCGCCCCGGTGATTTGGTCATCAATGTCACACGGACCAAGAAGCTGACCAACATGCGTGCTTCAGGCTCGGATGACAAAGTGAAACTCGCACCACCTATCAAGCATAGTTTGGAAGAAGCATTGGAGTACATCCAGGGTGACGAATATGTGGAAGTTACGCCTAAGTCTATTCGCCTACGGAAAATCTATCTCAAGGAGCACGATCGCAAAAAGCATAAGAACGTGTCCGCAATGGCCGATGTAGTCGAGTAATTTCTGCCAGGCAAATTGGTCCACTTCTTGTGATGGCCATTTCATACCTTCGGGGTTCACTTGGAGATAGCAGGATTCATTTATGGCAGGCATTGATTTCCTTCGCACCGCTTGGAAAGATATGGCCCAAACCGGTTCGGTTTGGGAGAGCTCACGTTTCCTCGTGCAAAAGTTGCTTAAACCCATAGTTTGGAAATCCACTACTATAATTATTGAGTTGGGTACGGGTACAGGTGTGATTACCAAGGAGATCCTGGCGCATATGCACGAAGGAACATCCCTTACTGCCTATGAGATTAACGCGGACTTTTTTACCCAGACGCTCGAACTGATTAATGGCGATGATCGTTGTCTTTTGTTAATGGAAAGCGCTGAATATCTTCGTCCTCGCCATGCGCCAGGGTCAGTGGACGTTGTCGTTTCAAGTCTGCCGCTTTCAATCATTCCTGATGCGACACGGGAAGCAATTTTATTGGAGATTTATTCGGTCCTTCGTGAAGGCGGTACCTTTATCCAATATCAGTACGCGCCTACCCGGTTTCGGATGATCAATAAGTTATATCGCAAGGTGCTACTGAATTATACCCTTCGCAACATCCCGCCTGCATTCATCTATATCTGCACTAAGTAGAACCCTTACAGGAGCATTGTGACCAAAGTCAGTTCGCCAGACGATCTGGATCATTTTCCGGGTTTTCCCAACCATGCATCTTTACGGCAATTATGAATGATTGACCAAAACCAGGTCAATCATTCCACTGCAATCATGTCATTGATCAATTATGGGTCGTTTGCCAAATAAAGGGTTTTTAGATGGGACGCCAGGAGTCCTGTTGTCTTCTTCGGGAAGTAATATACCTGAGATGACCGGACAAAAATTGGGTTCATCTTCCTTTCGCATTCAAATGATTGAATCTGCATCTCCGGGTTTTAAGCTGTGTTTGACAGACTTAAATACGCTTGATATTAGCAACATTGAATTTTCTGAGAACCTGGATCGTCAGATCAAAGCGGCTTTGGAACATTTGCATCACCGGACCGGCAGGCAGTTTGGGGCAGAAGTGGATTCTCTTTTCTTGACCGTTTCAAGGAGCGCGTCCAATACTAATCTTTTGGGCGATGTAGAAGTACCTTTTATTGGGCTGAGTGATCAGACACTTCCCGGTCTTTGTGCCCTGTTCGATGACCCTACCCATGTGTATGGGGCCTATTGCCGACTGATTTTGGCGTATGCTCGTGTAGTTATTGGAACGTCCTATTGCCGTTCAAAGGCGACGGCCAGGAACATATTTGACCGTATGGAAAATAGGTTGCACCAACTGAAAGTGAGGAAAGGATACACCCAAAACAGTGATCTTACAGCAAGTGATTGGGCCAATTTGGCTGGTACGTTTAAAGCCATGATCCAGGTATCCTGTGGTAGCGCCTTTCCTGAAGACCCCTGGACTCAGCTAAAGACAATCCTTCAGGCGGAAACACAACATGCATTCGCCGAATCGGCATCTATAAAGGTCAACCCAACCCAGCCCCATCATCCTGAATTAATTATTCAGGCCCGGGTTATTCATTTAGAATAAAAATTCAAAGTGCGTTATTTGCAGGTCGAGACGTATGCTTCGGGTTACATTTGTATGCTATTTCCTGATTTATGACTGAATTAACGCCGCTTCTTTTGCTGCATGGCGCATTAGGCAGCCGCGACCAGATGGCACCCCTTGCCGGATTACTAGCCGGTCATCGAACGGTATACGCCCTGAATTTATATGGGCACGGCGGTGAAGCGCTGCCCAGGCATGGTTTACGCATGGAGGACGTAGCTGGTCAATTAATGCATATCATTAAAACGCAATTTTCCCAACCTGTTGACGTCTTTGGTTACAGTATGGGTGGGTATGCTGCTGCTGCCGTTGCTGCCCGTCACCCAGGACTCATTCGATCATTAGTGACGTTGGGCACCAAATGGACCTGGTCACCGGAAATCGCTACCGGCGAACTCCGGATGCTGGACCCTGCCATTATGCTTGAAAAGGCCCCGGCACTTGTATCCCTTATTAGTGCCCGGCATCAGCCACAAACATGGGAAGATATTGTTGAAGCTACCTGTTTTTTATTGGATGAGCTAGGCAGGCACCCCCTGCTAGGTGAAGATGAATTAAGCCATATTGATATACCGGTCAGAATCCTTAGGGGTGAAGCGGATCGCATGGTTAGCCAGGAAGAATCCCTTCTTGCAGCAGGCTTTTTACCTCAGGCCACTTGTGTTGAACTTCCCGGCCAAAAACACCCTTTTGAACTGATTGATTTACAACTCCTACTGCCTTTTTTGGCGTAATTTTAGTCACTCATTTTAAAGCCACCCTAATTGTGGGAAACTATGAACTATTACATCCTGCGAATACTCCTATTCGTTATTCCGGCAATTGGACCCGTTGCGCTAAATGCTCAGTTGGTAAAAGGTGTTGTCACAAGTGAGGAAGATGTCATTTTACCCGGTGCGCAGCTGTGGTTTGTGGGAGATGAAGCATCAGCGACCTATACAAATCCATTTGGCGATTTTAGTTTGCCCTGGATAGAAGGAGATGTATCCCGGTCATTAATTGTTCGTTTTGTTGGCTATCAACCAGACACCCTGAAGGTAACCGGGCCTCAATATATGCATATCAAGCTTGTCGCCATGTCTGACCTGGAGACGGTTGTGGTAGGAGGACGAAGGGAAGGGCAGTACATTTCCGGCCTGACTCCGGTCAAAACGGAAGTGATTTCAGCAGCCGAATTATCTAAGGGTGCCTGTTGTGACCTGGCAGGTTGTTTTAACACGAATGCCACCGTACAATCGGCTGTTACGAATGTGATTACAAATACAAAAGAACTGCGTATCCTCGGTTTGGGGGGTGTGTATAATCAGGTTTTGATTGATGGGTTTCCGCTTTTCCAGGGTTTGTCTTACACCTATGGCATGAGTGCCCTCCCGGGGGCATTAATCGAGAATATCTATATCAGCAAAGGAGCCAATTCGGTACTCCAGGGCTGGGATGGCATCAGTGGGCAGATCAACATAGAAACCTGGCAACCTGAGTCGAGTCCTTCATGGTTTGCGAATGCATACATGAATTCGTTTGGTGAAAAACAGGCTAATATATACACGACGCAAAAAGGTAAAAATTCATCAAACCTGATTGCCTTGCATATCGTGCAGCCGGCAGATCGTATTGATCGGGACAAGGATGGTTTTTTGGATCTTCCGCTGGTGACGCGCTATGCGCTGTATGACCGCTTTCACTGGCGGGACGAGGCATCAAATGGCTGGAGCATGAAGGCTGGATTTCGGTTTATTTATGAAAGGCGGTTGGGTGGACAAAAAGGATACAAAGCCCCTGTCGATGAGGGAAGCGATGCCGTCTATGGGCAAAGTGTAGATTATAAGCAACCGGAAGCATGGATCAAGCTGGCATACAGGATGGATGAACGCCGTCGGATCGTAGGTTTTTTTTCCGGCCAATATCATGAACAGGATTCCTGGTACGGATTGCTGCGGTATTTCGCAAAACAGTCGTTGGCACAAGGCACAGTCCAATATGAGCAGGAGTCGTCAAATGGCGATAATCTGAAGGTTGGGGTCAGTCTGCGGGTATTGGACATTGAGGAAGATTTGCGTTTTAGCGCCAATCCGTTGAATCTTCCGCAGGCAGGAATATACCCGCGCACCGATTGGATAAAGGGTGTTTTTGCGGAGCGGCAGAGCTATTTTTTTGACGATAAAGTCACCTGGATATTAGGTACTCGTTTGGATCATCACCAGGTGTTCGGTTGGCAATTTACGCCCCGTTCGTTGGTCAAGTATGATCCGGTAACAGGAACATCTATTCGGGCTTCGGCAGGTTGGGGGTGGCGAATGGCCAACGTTTTTTCGGAGAATGTTTTCCTGTTGACGAGCAACCGGCAGGTACTTTTTCCGGATGCGCTCAAACCAGAGAAGGCTCTAAACTGGGGTGTTAATGTCACACAATCACTTACTATTGGAAACCTGAGCGGCCGTATCGGTGCAGATTATTATGAGACATCATTCCGCAATCAGATTTTCCCTGATTATAACCGGTCGCCCCTTCTGGCAGTGGTTGAAAATTATACCGGCCATTCGCTCAGCCGGGCGTTCCAAACGGATCTTGACCTGAACCATCCTTCCGGACTGCAAGTCAAGCTTGCGTATAATTTCCTGGATGTATATCGCAAAAAAACGGATGGAACCAAAGAGGTGCTACCGTTTAATCCTGAACATCGTTTATTATGTGTCGTGTCAATGGCCCCGGTAAACAAACCCTGGCAGGCTGATATCCACTGGCACGGATATGGCCGGCAGCATTTGCCGGATACCGGCCAAAACCCTGAACTTTTCCAGCGAGAACGTACTTCCGATCCCTATTCGCTGACCACGGCTCAATTTACCTGGCGGTTTACGAAGTGGGAAATTTATGGCGGATGTGAGAATATCTTCGACTTCCGCCAAGAGCAGCCTATTCTGAGCTGGCAGGATCCGTTTGGGCCCTATTTCGACACGTCATCAGCCTGGGGTCCTACGAGAGGCAGGGAGTTTTATCTTGGTCTGCGCTGGCGATTGCCCTGATCAGAAACGCTGGTAACCGACGGTAGACAAGCTGGATTTGGTACGTGGCTTTAGCTCCGTTACCTCCATTTGCATTTTATCACCACCCTCTTTTTTTGATTGACCTTCCATCATTAGCATCATACCTTTTTCCGGCAGATTTGATCCAAATGACATCGGGCTTGTTTTTTGTTTGCCAAGGGCGGTAAGGTACCGATACATTGGTATCTCCACCTTTTCAGCAATCCAGAACACATATTTCATATCTGGATCTTCGCCTACCCATTCGTCACAGGTATATCCGAGGATAGTTTTTGTCTTGCCTGTTTTTTTGAGGTCCAGAGGCTCCTTTTTTGTATCTGCCTCTTCTTTGCCTCCTCCGAAAAGTGGATTGTCCATACTCAGACACATCGCCATTTTCGTTCCTTCCTGATCCACCAGGGTCACCATTTGATTTTTATCCGTTTGGAAGATTATCGTGCTGGAAGGCATATCTCGGATGCTACTTTCGACGGTTTCAATACCCATGATATCATTTTTATCACTGACATAGTTCCGCATCTTGATCCACGTTTCCTCCTTGGTCTTTTTGTCCCAGGTGCGCATGGTCATGCTAAACCGATGGTCAAAAGCATATGATTCTGCGATTTGGCAATCCTTGTTGCCCATCATGGCGGCCATAGCCTGTTGCATGGCTTTTTGCTGGCTTTCTTCGTCTCGGGTTTTGCGATCTTTTTGAGCAAATGAACTTAGGGTAGCTGCAACAAGCAGGAGGGTGATAATCAGTCTCATGGCGCTTAGTATTTTAGTTAGAATTGGATTAGAAAAGAATAAATAAAGTTAGAAAATTTAACCCATTTAGAACAACCTAGGAGGGTTGAAGTTACGGCTTCTATCTAAGTATTTTTTAGAAATTTGATTATCAAATGTTTAAGAGATTGCATTTTAAGGGTTTTGCCAAGGCCTTGAGCAATTAGTTTTGTCTTGCTATGTATAGACAAAGCACGAACATGGGCAAATAAGCTGCCCTCCGATCCTGATACGGTAGCCATCGGGGTACTCCATCTCGACTACCATTATATCCGGGAAGAAGCCATTAAAGAGGAACTGTTGGCTTTTAATTCTACTGACACCCTTTTGGAGGATGTATTCCCTCGACTAGAAAGCCCTTATGTACGCGATACCATGATTTGCGTTGCTGACCTGCGAGCCGTTTATAATACCTAGGATGTATACTTTCTGTTTGCAGATAGTCTGTTCTTTGGCAATTTGTCAATGCCTGACTCCATTTGGATCGACTGTGGTGATGGGCAGGGATGGTGCAGTATCTCCCTTAATACGCCCTTACCGGTGAGCTATGCCGATACAGGCAGCTATGTATTGATCGTCAAACTTTATATGCCAGGCGGGGATGAGCGTTATAGCCGCACTATTATACGGATCGAAGAGGAGATAAACAAATTTGCCTAAGGAAGTGATTCCCGCTACAACCAAACTCCAGATGATGATATTACTGAAGTCACCGGATGTACCATGAACGTGTTTTATGCCAATCCCTGTATTCAAATACGAAAACCTTTCATTTTTATTGAAGGTTGAAATCCTAATCTTCTTGGCCGCGATAATGATAGGTTTATTGAGATGAGAAATCGTCTAAATCAAACAGATATTAAGTTATCAAATGACAAAACATTATGGGAGCGATTGGATACGGAAGGTTATGACTTAGTGTATGTAGATTTTCACAGGCGTCCAAAATAATTTTAAAGTCATTTTCAATTTTCATTCTCATGTGCATCAAATGGAGAATAATTTACAAAGGGATATACTCCGCCCTGTGCCTAGTGTATGGCCTTGAAGTTGATGACAACTTATTTGGTCCGGCACCGCCTCATTGGAGACGCTGTAGGTCTCCATCCAGACATGGCGCTTACGGCCATCGTCTGGATCGCCGGCGAGGCTTGTTACTTTTTGTGGCGGCAAAAAGTAACCAAAAATCTACCTGCCAATTGGCAGGCCTGCCTGACTGGCGTATTGCAGGCAGGGAGCTTGTTCTCGAAAGGCTCGCTGGCTAGTGATGAAATTGGTGTAAAAATCCTAAATAGCATTACATAAGCCTCGCACGGGAGCGCTCGGTTCGCTCACCGAATGTCCACTGGACATTCGCCCCTTGAGGGTGCGTGAGCTCATACTGGTTTTATGCGGGTGAACGTGGTAGATATTTTGGGCTTCAGCCTAATGGCCTCATCCAAGCCTCGCGCGGGAGCGCTCGGTTCGCTCACCGAATGTCCAAAGGACATTCGCCCCTACGGGGTGCGTGAGCTCACACCTAAAAAGGCGCGCCCTACGGGCATTGGTCGCCGAAGCCTTGGCGAAGGCGAATCAGCTACGTACTGGGGGCGAGCTGTTAGAGGACGGTTTCCAAATTCACGAATAAATATTTTGAATTCACCGCTTCGAAGTTAGCTTTCGCAAATTCTCCAACATGTTGTAGAGGTAAACTTCCCTCGAATTAATCTTGAGCGGATTAAAAAGTGGTTAAAAAT